>DATFCO010000285.1:0-2976 GCA_035253005.1 Rhodanobacteraceae bacterium | reverse complement strand
GCGTTCCAGTCCGGGACGATCACCACGATCATTTGCCGCGCGTCATGCCAGATGGCGGCGGAATTCGACCGTGCACCGCCGAAGGCTGCGGCAGACATCGCAATCAAAACGAACACTAGAAAAGTACGAAGTGACATTCGCACGTCTCGCAAAAAAGCACCACCCTCATCCGCCCTTCGGGAAGAAAGACGGCGCGTTGCGCCCCTTCTCCCGCCAGCGGGAGAAGGGAATCAAAAACCGAGCGCAGTAGCTCTCAATCGTTCTCATGGTTCCAGCATCGTCTGAATACGTTCCAGATTCGACAACAGTTGTGCGTGGCGTTCGTTGCGCTGGCACAACAGCATGAAGATCTGGTCCAGCAGGTGTTGAAGCGCGGATTGATAGAGCAGCGGTTCCAGATGCGGCTGCTCGTCATGCGCGGACACCAGCAGCGGGACGTCGGCCAGTGCTCGCAGCGGATTGGGCGTGTGGCGCGTCACGCTCACCAGTTTTCCGCCGCGCTCGCGGAACCAGCGGCCGATCTTGCACAGCACCGGCTGGCGGCCGTGCTCGGAGAACGCGAATAGCACGTCGTTGGCGCGCGCGGCGGACACATTGGCTGCCATGCGCGCGGCGTCGAAGTTGTGCACGGTCGGCACGCCGAGCAGCGCGAGTTTCATGGCGAAGGCGCGCGCGTGGATGTCGTCCTCGCCGAAGCCGATCAGGAACACCTTGCCGGCCTTGCCAATTGCCTTCGCAATCGAGGCGAGATTTTCCGGCGGATTGATCAGCCGCGTGGCTTCCTCGGCTTCGCTCTTGCGCCGCCACAACTGGTCCGCCGGCGCCTCCGCGCCGTTGCCTTGCGCCGGGCTCGTCGCGTTGTCGTCGTCGCCGTTGTCGGCGCGCGCGTTGGCTTCGCCGACCGCATACTTCAGATCCGGATACCCCTTGAAGCCCAGCTTCTGCGAGAACTTCACCACGCTGGATTGGCTGATGCCGAGCGCGTTGGCGAGTTGCTGCGAGGAATAGTCGCGCAGCAGGTGCGCGTTCTCCAGCATGAAGTCCGCGATGCGCCGCTCCACCGCCGACATGCGGTCGCGCTCGGAACGGATTTTGACGATTGCCGACATGCCGAGTTCTCGCCGCCTGTTTTTATCCGTTCGCCCTGAGCGTAGGCGCGAAGCGCCGAAGTCGAAGGGCATCTCGCAATGTGCTTCGACTCCGTTTGCTGCGCAAGCTACGCTCAGCACGAACGGAGTTTGTCAGATTCGTCTACGCACTCCACGCCAGCGCGGGCGTTTCCTTTTCCAGCCCGCGGATTTCGCGGATGCCCAGTCCCGGCGCGTCGGTGATCGAGATTTCCGATTCGTTGAAGATCACGCCGCCATCCACCGGGTTGTACTGGCACAGCGAAGGCCCGTCCAGATCGACCTTGGTGATCACGTTGGCCTTGGCCACCGCCACGTGCACCGCGGCCGCCACGCTGATGCTGGTCTCGACCATGCAGCCGATCATGCAGTCGATGCCGTGCACCGCGGCGATGTCGGCGATCTTGATCGCATTGGAAATGCCGCCGGTCTTCATCAATTTGATGTTGACGATGTCGGCGGCGCGCATGCGGATCAGCTCGATCACCTCCATCGGGCCGAACACGCTTTCATCCGCCATCACCGGCGTCTGCACGCGCTCGGTCACGTAGCGCATGCCTTCGAGGTCCTGCGCCTTCACCGGCTGCTCCACCAGTTCGAGTTTCACGCCCGCGTCTTCCAGCGCGTGCAGCGCGTACACGGCCTGCTTGGCCGTCCAGCCCTGATTCGCATCCAGCCGCAGCAGCGCACGGCCTTCGACCGCGGCGTGGATGGCCTTGGCGCGTTCGATGTCCACGCCGATGTCCTTGCCGACCTTGATCTTCAGCGATTCGAAACCGCGCTCAACTGCGCTCAGCGAATCGGCAACCATCTTGTCGATGTAGTCCACGCTGATGGTGATGTCGGTGTTGATCACCGGATCGCCGCCGCCCAGCAGCTTGTACAACGGCGCGTTGTAGAGCTGCCCCCACAAGTCGTAGATCGCGATCTCCACCGCGGCTTTCGCGCTGGAATTCTTCTCCATCGCCGTCTGGATCAGGTGCGTGATGTGGTTGAGGTTGGCGATGTCCTGTCCGATCAGGCGCGGCGAGATGTAGCTGCGGATCGCCTCGACGATCGAACCGTGCGTATCGCCGGTGATCACAGCGGTGGCCGGCGCTTCGCCGTAACCGACATGGCCGCTGTCGGTATTGACGATCACCACGATGTCCTCGACGTGATCCACCGTGCGCAACGCCGTCTTGAACGGCGTCTTCAGCGGAACCTTCAGCCGGCCGAACTGGATGTCGGTGATTTTCATTTCGTTTCCGCCTGCGGATGAACTTTCACGATGCCGGTCATGCGATCGATGTAGCTCTGCTTGTCGTTGAACATCAGCGGTTCCAGCGGCGTCACCGAAACCGCGTTGAGCTTGACGCCATGTTTCGCGCCGTCCGCGCCGTAATAACTCATGCCGGTCGTATCGTGGATCATGTAGTGCATGCCGCCGTAGCTGCCGATCACCATCATCACGTGACCGGGGATGTAGACCAGGTCGCCCGCGTCCAACGCAGCCACGGCGCGCATGCGTTCGTCATGCGAACTGTTGTCGTCGAACACGGTATGATCTAGCCCGGGACTGACGCTCTGGTCACGCGTGTTGCGCGACATCAGCACGCCCATGCTGGCGTAGACATCGGAAACGAATCCGGAACAATCACGACCGTCGTAGGCGTGACCCCAGCCGTAGCGCTCGCCCAGAAACTTGAAGGCTTGTTTGATGATGTTCGCGCGCGTCAGCGGCAGGTAGTCACCCGCGCTGTCGGCATTGCGTTGCAGCAGCGCCGGAACGATTTTCAACGAGCCGTCGTCGTTGCGGACCGGCAGCTCGATCGTGTACGAGGTGTACGCAGTCTGGCCGTTCACCGGC
>DATFCO010000284.1:0-21130 GCA_035253005.1 Rhodanobacteraceae bacterium | reverse complement strand
TGCGTCCATCGACGAATCGATCGAGCGCTTCGTCCCGGTAATGCAACGCGCGAAGGCCGATGGCGCGCGGGTGCGCGGTTACGTCTCCACCGTGCTCGGTTGTCCGTATCAGGGTGAGGTGCCGCTCTCCGACGTGGTGCGCATTTCGAAAAAATTGCACGAACTCGGCTGCGCCGAGATTTCATTGGGCGACACCATCGGCACCGGCACACCCGACAAGGCGCGCGCGATGCTGCTTGCCGTCGCCGCCGAGGTGCCAATCGATGCGCTCGCCGTGCACTTCCACAACACCTACGGCCAGGCGCTTGCGAATATTCTCGCCTGTCTGGAAGAAGGGGTGAGTGTGGTGGACAGCGCGGTGTCAGGCGCGGGCGGCTGTCCGTTCGCACCGGGCGCCACCGGCAACGTCGCCACCGAAGATGTCGCCTACATGTTGAACGGCATGGGCATCGAAACGGGCATCGATCTGCCGCAACTGATCGAAACCGGATTGTGGCTGGCAGGCCAACTCGGCCACCGCACCACCAGCAGCGTGGTGTTGGCGCGCAAAGGTTGAAGAATGCCAGGAGATTTCCTGATCCGTCCGATCGATCCGCGCGACGATGCCGCGGTCGCGCGGATCATCCGCAGCGTGATGCCGGAATTCGGCGCCGGCGGGCCGGGCTTCGCGATCCACGACAAGGAAGTGGACGCGATGTACGAAAGTTATTCGCAACCGCGCAGCGCATACTTCGTGATCGAATCGGGAGGCCGCGTGCTGGGCGGTGGCGGCGTGGCACCGCTGATCGGCGGCGACGCGGACGTGTGCGAATTGCGCAAGATGTATTTTCTGCCCGAGTTGCGCGGCCGCGGCGCAGGCCGCGCGTTGATGGAGCGCTGTCTGGAAACCGCGCGCGAACTGGGTTTCAGCCGTTGCTACCTCGAAACGCTGACGGGCATGGATGCGGCGCAAGCGCTCTACTCGAGATTCGGTTTCGTACGCCTGCAGGCGCCGATGGGCAACACCGGTCATCACGGCTGCAACCGGTTCTTCATTCGCGAACTGCGGAAGTGTGCTGATGGGCGAACGTGATCCGCGCGTCGATGTCTACATTGGAAGTGCCGCGCCTTTCGCGCAGCCGATCCTTCGTCACCTGCGCGCGGTCGTGCACGCGACCTGCCCGCAGGTAGAGGAATCGATCAAGTGGAGTTGCCCGCATTTCGTTTATCGCGGCGCGACCCTTTGCTCGATGGCGGCTTTCAAGCAGCACTGCGCGTTCGGTTTCCGGCTGCACGATCAGGTCGTCGGCAAGCCGAGGCACGACGGCATGGGCGACTTCGGCAGAATCGTTTCCCTCGAAGGTTTGCCGTCGAAGCGCACGCTCGCTGCCTATATCAAGAAGGCAATGACGTTGAACGAGGCGGGCGTAAAAGTGCCACGCGCGAAAACGCCGAAGCCGCCGCCGAAGATGCCCGCAGGTCTCGATGTCCTGCTCGCTCAGCGCAAACACGCCGCGGCACGCAAGGTCTGGCAAGGATTCACCGATGCGATGCGTCGCGAATACGTGGACTGGATCGTCGACGCCAAAACGGATGCCACGCGGCAGAAACGCCTCACCACAACGTTGGAATGGCTGGCGCAAGGCAAGCAGCGCAATTGGAAGTACATGTGAGCACCGCGCGTCGGCTAGACTTCGCAGTCCATTTCGACGGGATTTGCCATGCAACTCGATCAAGTCAAGGCGGTCATTACCGGCGGCGCGTCGGGCTTGGGCAACGCGGTCGCGCGATATCTCACGGCACACGGCGGCAAGGTCGTGCTGTTCGATGTCAACGACGAAAAGGGGCAAATCGCTGCGAGAGAACTGGGTGAATGCGCGCGTTTCTTCCGCACCGACGTCACTTCCGAGGATGAAGTGACTGCCAACGTCGCGGCCGCGCGCGACGCGATGGGCGGCTTGAACGTGGTAATGAATTGCGCCGGCATTCTGGGCTCTGGCCGTGTGCTCGGCAAGCAAGGTCCGATGCCGCTGTCGCAATTCCAGACCACGGTGATGGTGAATCTGATCGGCAGTTTCAACGTCGCCAAGGCCGGCGCCGCGTCGATGCAGAACAATGATGCGGGCGAGGACGGCGAACGCGGTGTGATCGTCAATACCGCATCCGTCGCCGCGTACGAAGGCCAGATCGGGCAGGCCGCGTATTCGGCGTCCAAAGGCGGCGTAGTCGGCATGACCTTGCCGATGGCGCGCGAACTGGCGCGCTTCGGCATCCGCGTCGCGACGATCGCTCCGGGTATTTTCTGGACGCCGATGGTGGACAGCATGTCGGCCGAAGTCCAGCAATCGCTCTCCGCGTCGATCCCCTTCCCTTCGCGTCTTGGCAAGCCGGAAGAATTCGCCGAATTGGTCGGTTTCATTTTGACCAACCGCTACATCAATGGCGAGACGATCCGGCTGGATGGCGCGGTGAGGTTGGCGCCCAAATGAGTTCAGGATGAACTCATCCGGGACAGCACATGGACGTGCGTTGATCCGGGATCCACTTTCTCATTATTGCCTAAAGCAAAGACACTGGATTCCCGCTTTCGGGGAATGACGAGCAAGCATGAAAGCCTCCGACGTCAAACGCGGCAACGTGATCGAACACGACGGCACGGTCTACCAGGTGCGCGACATCGAACGCAGCGCGCCGACCGCACGCGGCGGCAATGTCACTTTCCGTTTCACCCTGTATTCGATTCCCGGCGGGCGCAAGCTCGATCTCAGCCTGCGCGCCGACGACGATCTGCGCGAAATCGAACTGATCCGCCGCGCCGCGAATTTCTCCTACAAGGACGGCGACGCCTTCGTGTTCATGGACGCCGAGGATTACACGCCCTACACACTCGATCCGCAAACAGTCGGCGAAAACGTCGGTTACATCGTCGAAGGCACCGAAGGTTTTTACGTGCAGTTGATCGACGATGCGCCAGTGGCTTTGCAAGTGCCCGCCAGCGTGGCGCTGACGGTGGTCGACACCGCACCCGAATTGAAAGGCGCGTCCGCCACCAAGCGCACCAAACCGGCGAAGCTCGATACCGGCATCGAAATCCAGGTGCCGGAATACATCGGCACCGGTGACAAGGTGTGGGTGAATACAGGCACCGGCGAGTTCAGTGGCAGAGCCTGACGTTCGCCATACTTGCCCAAACGGGCGTCCCTCGCGTAGTCTCGGCCCGCTGCGATGCCGGATGCGCGGCGCGACGATCACCTCCATACACGCGCAGAACCTTCGGGGAGAACGCAATGATCTTCTGGCGCATCAAGCCGCTCGACCAGATCCTCGCCACCGCCGAAAAGAAATCGCTGAAGCGGCAGTTGGGGCCGATCCAGTTGACCCTGCTCGGCATAGGCGCGGTGATCGGCACCGGAATTTTCGTGCTGACCGCGGAGGCCGCGCAGAAAGCCGGCCCAGGCATGATGCTCTCCTTCGTAATCGCGGCAATCGTTTGCGGACTTGCCGCGTTTGCCTATGCGGAGCTGGCCGCGATGGTGCCAGTTTCAGGCTCGGCCTATACCTACACCTACGGTGTATTGGGCGAGCTGATCGCCTGGATCGTCGGCTGGGCGCTGGTGCTGGAATATGCAGTTGGTGCGACAGCGGTTTGCGTGGGCTGGTCCAATTACGTGAACGGCCTACTCAACAGCGGCGTGTTCGGAATGGTTAAGCCTGGACTGCTTTCGCTACCAACTTGGCTGCAAAATGGGCCACTCCTCAATGGCAAATTCAATTTGCTGGCCTGCCTGATCGGCCTCGCAGTAACCTGGCTGCTGGTGATCGGCACTTCCAAGAGCGCGCGAGTCAACGCGGTGCTAGTGGCAATCAAGATCATCGCGTTGATTCTGTTCATCGTGATCGCCCTGCCTGCGGTGAAAAATGCCAATCTGCATCCCTTCATCCCCAACGGCTGGGGCAGCCCGATCGGCGGCGTGGGCGTGCTGGGTGCGGCGGCTTCGATCTTCTTCGCCTACGTCGGTTTTGATGCAGTTTCCACCGCTGCGGAAGAAACCAAGAATCCCAACCGCAATATTCCGATCGGTCTGATCGGTGCGCTGGCCATCTGCACCATTTTCTACCTCCTCGTGGGCTACAGCGCGGCCGGTTCGGTTGGTGCACAACCCATGCTTGGCCCCGACGGGGCGCCCCTGGCTCCGGGCACACCCGCCATGGCGGCCGCTTGCCAAGGATCACAAGCGTTGGTGTGCAGCACCGAACCGCTGGCGCACGCGATTCGCATGCTCGGATTCACCAAAATCGGCAACATAATCGAGCTGGCCGCTATCGTCGCGCTGCCATCCGTGATCTTGATGATGATGTTCGGGCAAACCCGCATCTTCTTCACGATGGCACGAGATGGATTATTGCCGAAAGCATTTTCGAGCGTACATCCGCGATTCTTCACGCCGCACGTGATCACATACATCACAGGGGGTGTGGTGTCTGTTCTTGCCGCGTTTGTTCCTGTGGGCTGGCTTGCGGATATTTCCAACGCAGGCACCCTGCTCGCGTTCGCATTGGTCTCGATCGGCGTAATGATCCTGCGCAAGCAGCAACCTGACCGTCCGCGGCCATTCCGCACCCCGATCGTCTGGATCATCTGTCCGCTTGCGGTTGCTGGATGCGTCTTGCTGTTTGTGATGCTGAGTATCGTGGCTAAGGTGGTTTTCGCGGTGTGGGCCGCCGTGGGATTGGTGTTGTACGGACTTTACGGCTACCGCCGCAGCCAGCTTTCTCCCGAGGGCATCGCGCGTTCGCTGGAAGACGTGGTGTGACGCATGAGGCCGGCTTTGATGCCGGCCTCGCTTTTTCGGAGTCCATCATGCTTCAGCAACTGCTCGCGAGAAAAACCGATTTCGTCGGTGTCGACGGCACAACCGGCGCAGAGTCGGCAACCGGCATCGAGTTGCGCCGCACCTTGGGGCCCTGGGGACTGACGGCGCTCGGTATCGGCGCGGTGATCGGCGGCGGCATTTTCGTGATCACCGGCCAAGCCGCGGCCGAGCATGCCGGTCCAGCGGTGCTGCTCTCGTTCGTGATCGCTGCGGTGTGCTGCAGCTTCACCGCCTTGTGCTACGCCGAATTCGCCACGCTGATCCCGATGTCGGGGAGTTCGTACTCTTACGCCTACGCCACGCTCGGCGAATTGGCGGCGTGGTTCATAGGCTGGAACATGGTGCTGGAATACGGCGTCTCCGCGTCCGCGGTGGCGGTGAGCTGGACCGGTTATTTCAACAGTCTGCTCGAGCACATCGGAATTCATCTGCCTTCCGCATTGGCGAACGCGCCGCTGGCATTCCAGAACAATCATCTGGTAGTGACCGGTGCGCTGTTCAATCTGCCCGCGGTCGCGATCGTGCTGGTGCTGACCTGGCTGTGTTATGTCGGCATCCGCGAGTCCAGCGGCGTCAATACCGCGATGGTGGCGCTGAAGGTCGCGTTGATCATCATCGTGATCATCGCGGGCTGGCATTACGTCAATCCGCACCTGTGGCAGCCGTTCATTCCGCCGGCGCAAGGACCGGAAAAATACGGCTGGGGCGGCATCATGCGCGCAGCCACGCTGGTGTTCTTCGCCTACATCGGCTTCGAAGCGACCTCCACCGCCGCACAGGAGGCCAAAAATCCGCAGCGCGATTTGCCGATCGGCACGCTGGCGTCTCTCGCAGTCTGCACCATCCTCTACATCGGCATGTCCGCGGTGTTGACCGGCTTGCTGCCGTTCGACCAGCTCGGCACTGCAGAGCCAGTGGTCACTGCGGTAAAGGCGCATCCGCAACTCGAGTGGCTGCGCTGGCTGGTGGAGATCGGTGCGATCATCGGCTTGGCGTCCGTTGTACTGGTGATGATCATTGCGCAGCCGCGCATTTTCATGATCATGGGACGGGACGGCATGTTGCCGTCGGTGTTCGCACGGCTGCACCCGCGTTACCGCACGCCGCACATCAACACGTTGATCACGGGTGCGGGCATCGCCGCGCTGGCCGCGGTGTTTCCTCTTGATGTGCTGGGCGATCTCGTCTCGATGGGCACGCTGATCGCGTTCGTGGCGGTGTGTCTGGGCGTGCTGATTCTGCGGCGAACGCGGCCGGAGCTGCCGCGCACGTTTCGCGTGCCGTGGGCCACGGTCACCTGCACGTTGGGGGTGCTGAGCTGCCTCGGCTTGCTGTATTGGGAAAACTGGTACAACTGGACCCTGATGGGCCTCTGGACCGTGGTCGGTTTTGCGATTTATTTCGGCTACGGGTATCGCCACAGCAAGCTGCGTGAACAGCCCGTACCGGCGCCAAGTTCCGTACGTAAAAGTACGGTTTGAAGGGATCGAGAATCAGGTTTCGCTTTTTTCACTAACCGGTTGTGTCAGAACGCGTTAAATAGTCGTTTCTGTGGACAGCGCGATCGCATTGGCGACCCCGCCGAGCCCGCGTTATGATCCGTTCTCCGCGGGCTTTCCCATTGGCAGTGGACCCCGGATAGTCGCCCGGTGCGGCAGGCGTCGTCAGCTCCTCGCCTGTCGCATCGGGCGATGTTGTCAGGCGCGGCAACTCACGCTTTCGCAGAATATCCGGCGCACCAACCCTTCGCCGCGACAGACTTGCCGGGATACAACTGGCACGGTCCGTATGCCTCTCCTCCGCTGGCGCCGGAAAAGAACTTGCAATTCGCGCATTCCTGCCCCGCCTTGTGCGGCGGCGGAGCCTTGCTTGCGTCTTCCGTGTAGTGCAGCGCCTTGGCAGTCGGATCGGCTTCGGTAAGGTGCGGCAAATCGGCTGCGCGTGCGCGCCGTGGCAATGCACCCAGCAGCAACGTTGAACCCGCCATAGCACCCAGCAGCGAGAGAAATCTGCGGCGGGACGGCTCAGTCTGTTCTGTCATCGTGATGTTCTCCGAAAGCAAAGACCCACCCCGCTACATCCTAACGCCAGCACGGCCCGATGCAGCACGTCATCGCGTGTTACATTCAGCCGCATGAACAAACGTGTCACCGCAACACATGTATCCGCGGAAGTTGACCCTCGACGTTTGTCAGCCTGTGCGCAGGAGATTGCGCGTGTAGGTGCCGAACTGGCGGCGCGAGGTTGGACTCCCGCCACCAGCAGCAATTTCTCGGTGAGGCTGGACGACGGCCATTGCGCGATCACGGTGTCGGGACGCGACAAGGGCGCGCTCGACCTCGACGACATCATGGTCATCGACATGAATGGCCACGCGATCGACACGGCCCTGCGTCCTTCCGCGGAAGCCGCCCTGCACACCCAGATCTACCGCAGATTCCCTGACGCGGGTGCAGTCCTGCATACGCATTCGCGCCCCCAGACCGTTGCTTCGCGCCTGTTCGCGGCCGCCGGCACGATCAAGCTGGTCGGCTACGAATTGTTGAAGGCATTCAAAGGCTATTCGACCCACAATTCGACGCTGGAAGTGCCGGTGTTCCCCAATTCACAGGAAATGTCGGAACTGACGGTGCGCGTGGATGCTTGGCTGCAGGCAGGCAAGCCGCTGAGCGCATACCTGATCGACGGTCACGGCGTTTACACTTGGGGCCGCGACATGGACGAGGCCAAGCGTCACCTAGAGGCGCTGGAATTCATGCTGGCTTGCGAACTGGACTTGAAGAGACTCGGCGCATGAGCCGCTTGCGTATTTTCGATGACCGGCGCGGCGAAACGCCGCTGCAAACCGTGGACGATCACGCGCAGATCGCGCGCGAGCTGGGCAAGGTCGGCGTGCGTTTCGAGCGCTGGCAGGCCGCGTCGCCGATCGCGCCCGGCGATCCGCCAGAGAAGGTGATCGATGCTTATCGCGACGATATCGAGCGGCTGCAGAACGAGCACGGCTACAAGGCCGTGGACGTGATCTCGCTCTCCGCCGATCACCCGCAAAAGGACGCACTGCGGCAGAAATTCCTCAACGAGCACACCCACGCGGAAGACGAGGTGCGTTTTTTCGTGGCCGGCGAGGGACTGTTCACGCTGCACATCGGCGATCGCATTTACGAGATCTTGTGCAAGCAAGGCGACCTGATCGGCGTGCCCGATGGCACCCGGCACTGGTTCGACATGGGGCCGAATCCGGGCTTCGTCGCGATCCGGCTGTTCACCAACCCGGAAGGCTGGGTGGCGCAGTTCACAGGAGATGAAATCGCGCAGCGCTTTCCGCGTTTGGAGAATTAATTCATAGCTCTGGACGAGGCATCCTGCCATCGCCAGAGCACGCCGAGTCCGGCGCAGGTCCGGACTCGGTTTCGCGAATCGAGCGCAAGTGTCCAAAGCGCGCTCGATTCGCGGGCGCGCCACCCTGGCGCGCAAAACCATGGGAGGCAATATGTCGTACATCGAACAATCGCTCGCGCCGGGCGAGAAGATCGTGGCGATGTTCCACTTGCATTGGCTCGTCTGGTTGCGGATGTGGGCCGTGTTGCTGCTCGGTGCGATCATCGTGGCCGCCTTGCTCTGGCTGGACTACACCGCGGCCGAAGGGACCGGCAGCGGATATGGCTGGGCTGCGCTCGTGGTTGCGGTCGTGACGCTGGTGATCGCGCTGTACGAATGGCTGATCCTGCGCTCGATCGAACAGGGCGTGACCAACCATCGCGTGATCCGCAAGACCGGCATGGTCAGCCGGCAATCCACCGAATTGCGGCTGGCATCGATCGAAACCGTGGATCTCAAGCAGTCATTCTGGGGACGCGTGCTCGGCTACGCCAATATCGAGATCACCGGCCGCGGCGAAACCTCGATGTTTCTGGAACGGCTGGCCGACCCGATCGGCGTCAAACGCGCCATCGAGACCGCCTATTCGCAATACGCCGAAGGCATGCGCGCGGGTGCGACGGCGTGAGTGTCAGCGTCGAAGCGATCCTCACCGATATCGAGGGCACCACCAGTTCCATCGCCTTCGTCAAGGACGTGCTGTTCCCCTACTCGCGCGAGCGGCTGCCGGCATTCGTCGAAACGCATGCCGATGAACCCGAGGTTCAGCGCTCCCTGCGCGAAACCGCTCGCGAAGCCGTGCTGGCCGAAAACGATCGCCGCGCCGTCGTGGGCACGCTGCTGCGCTGGATCGACGAGGATCGCAAGACCACGCCATTGAAGACCTTGCAGGGAATGATCTGGAGAGACGGTTACGAGCGTGGCGCCTATCGCGCGCACCTCTACCCGGAAGTCGCGACGAAGTTGCGAGAGTGGAAAGCGCAAGGCCTTCGGCTGTACGTGTATTCCTCGGGCTCCGTGCAGGCGCAAAAACTGTTTTTCAGCCATTCGACAGCGGGCGACCTCTTGCCGCTGTTCGACGGCTTCTTCGATAGCGAAATCGGCAGCAAGCGTGAACGCGGTTCCTACCTGCGTATCGCGCAGGCGATCGGCACGGCGCCGGATCGGATCCTGTTCCTGTCCGATATCGAAGCCGAACTGGACGCCGCGCGCGGTGCGGGCATGCGCACCACGCAAATCTGTCGACCACCGGAGCAATGCAGCCGTGATGCGACGCATCCCTGTGTGACCGATTTCGATGCGGTCGAGGTTTGAATGCGTACCTTCCTGATCGCTCTGCTTGCTTTCGCGCTCGGCGTCACCGCGGCTGCGGTTTTCTATACGAACCGGCATGCAAGCCGTCCTTCACCGGCACCGGTCGCTCACGGCGATGCTCCGTCAACGAGTCCTGTTCCGAATCGCCAACCGCCCAAGAGTGGCGAAACCTCCTTGCTGCCTGACCAAGGTTGGCCAAGCAACGCCCCTACGCCCGAGCAGGTGATCTACTCGCAAGCGGATCTGCTCGACAAAGCCGTCGCGCAACTGAAGCCGCGCACGCCGGGCAAGGTGAACCTTTACGCGATCGCGTTCGCCGGCGACGGCAGCGAGAACGTGTTCCGCAACGAGGCCGAATTCTTCAAGCAACTTTTCTCGAAACGCTTCGGCGCGGCGGGTCACGTCATCGTGCTGGAAAACAACCCTGCCGCGCTGACCACGCGACCGCTGGCCGACTGGAGCAATTTGGAATCCGCGCTCGATGCAGTCTCGGCCAAGATGGACCCGCAACAGGACATCCTGCTGCTGTACCTCACCACGCACGGCAGCGAGGATCACACGCTGCTGGTCGACATGGATCCGCTGCCGCTGGATCAGATCGGCGCGGACGACTTGCCCGGAATTCTCGATGAGCATCCGTTCAAGTACAAAGTGGTGATTGTCAACGCGTGTTATTCGGGCGGTTTCATCCCGCCGCTGCGCAGCAACGGCACGATGGTGATCACCGCCGCGCGCAGCGATCGCTCCTCGTTCGGCTGCGGTGAACAATCGCAACTGACCTGGTTCGGACATGCGTTCCTGGTGGATGCACTGAACCGCGATGCGGATTTCAAGCACGCCTTCGACGACGCGCGCGCCGAAGTGGCGCAATGGGAAAGGCGCGACCGCTACACGCCTTCCGAACCGCAGATTTCCATCGGCTCCGCCATCACCGCGCAACTTGCCAAATGGCGCAGCGGCTTCACGCCCGGTGCGCCGGTGCCGTTCGCGCCGGCAAAGCCCGCATCCGCCGGCGCTGCGCACTGATCGGCATGCCGCGCGAACCGACGTTGGTGATCCTCGCCGCCGGCGTCGGCCGCCGTTATGGCGAGGAGAAACAGATTGCCGCAGTGGGACCGGACGGCGAATGGTTGCTGGAATATGCCTTCCACGATGCGCTGGCCGCCAGCTTCACACGCGTATTGATGGTGATTCGCGCATCGTTACGCGAAGCCTTGCAGCAAAGGCTGGTGCCGCACTTGCGGGGACGCTGCGAATTGCATCTGATCGAACAATCGCCGGACAGGGTTCCCGCAGGTTGCCACGTATCTGCGGATCGCAGCAAACCGCTGGGCACCGGTCACGCGCTGTGGTGCTGCAAGGATCTCTTGCACGGACCTTTCGCGGTGATCAATGCCGACGACTACTACGGACGCGATGCGTTCGCCTTGCTCGCGCAACATTTCCGCAGCGGCGCCGGTCCGGCGATGGTCGGCTATCGACTGGAAAAATCGCTGTCGCCGCACGGCGGCGTCAATCGCGGCCTGTGCAGAATCGATGACGGTTGCTTGTCGGGCGTCGAGGAATTCGTGGACATCCATGTCGTCGACGATGGATTGCGCGGCCGTTCGCCCGCTGGCGTGGATACGCGCCTCGATCCGGATGACATCGTCTCGCTGAATTGCTGGGGTTTGTTGCCGGATCTGCTGCCCGATCTGGAATCGGGTCTGATCGAATTTCTGGAGCACATGGGAAGCGATGATGAATATTTCCTGCCCGCTGCGATCGATCGCCATCTCGCACGCAGCGGACGCCGCCTGGCCGTGTTGAAAGCCCGAGGCGAGTGGCTGGGCCTCACCTACCCGCAAGACCGGCCACGGGTCGCGGCACGACTCGCAGCCATGCATGCTGCCGGCACTTATCCGACACCGCTGTGGAATTCCGATGGACGATAGTTGCGATCTTCCGCTTGCCGTTCGCGACGCCTTGGCCGCCGCGTGGGGTTTCAGTCCGCGCGCGCGGTTTTCGCCGCTCGGCAACGGGCTGATCAACCGCACACTGCTGGTGCGCGATGAAGACGGCAGGCAGGGCGTGTTGCAATGCCTGAACACCCACGTGTTCCGCAATCCCGCGCTGGTGATGCGCAACTGTCACGCCGTCACCGCGCATCTCGGGCGCGAGCGCGCGGCCGGCCGCTACGCGTATTCGGTGCTGGAACTGATTCCGACCTTGGCCGGCGACCCTGCCGCGGTATTGACCGACGGAAGCTGGTGGCGCATGTACGGGCACGTGCCCGACACGCGCACGTTCGACATCGCCGACGGCTCCGCGATGACGCGCCAGGCCGGCCGCGCCTTCGGCGCGTTCGCGGCGGCGCTCGTGGCCCTGCCGGCCGGCGAAGTGGGCGAAGTGATCCCGAAATTCCACGATCCGGTATCGCGCTTCGAGGCGTTTCGAGCCGCGCGGCAGGCGGACCGTGCCGGACGTGTCGCACATTGCCGCGCCGAATGCGAAGCCGCCGCGCGTTTCGCGCAATTGCTGCCGCACTGGCAGGAATTACTGGAAAACGGTTTGCCGCTGCGGATCACGCACAACGATTGCAAGTTGAACAATCTGCTGTTCGATGATCGAGGCGAGGCCGTGTGCGTGGTCGACCTCGATACCGTAATGCCCGGCTCGCTCCTGTTCGACTTCGGCGACATGGCGCGCACCATGCTGAGTCCGGTGCCGGAGGATTCGACCGACCTCGCGCGCGTGCGCGCGCGGCACGACTATTTCGAGGCGCTGGCGAGCGGCTACGTCGAAGGCTGCGGCACCCTGCTGACGCCATTGGAGCGCGAGAACCTGCTGTTCGGCGCGCGCCTGATCACCGGTGTGATCGGCTTGCGCTTCCTCACCGATCATCTGGACGGCGACCGCTATTTCCGCGTCACGCATCCGGGACACAATCTCGAACGCGCGCGCAACCAGTTGGCACTGTTTGCCGCGCTGGAAGACGATGCCGCGGACCTGCAAGCGCTGATCCCGTAGCGAGCACCTCAGTTCAACCGCCGCTCCCGAACCAGCTTGCAAATGCCCGCGATGTCGCCATCCATCGCGCGATCGCGGTGCATGAAGGGAATCGTTTCTCGGATCCGCGCCAGCGCGTTGCGCACCGCCGTTCCCGCGTGGAAATCGCGGGCCTCGGTCAATTGCGACTCCAATCCTTGCATCTCTCGCTCGAACTGCGCGTAGTCGCGCGAACCATCGCGCGGCGCGTTACCGATCTTCTGCGCCAGCGCACGCCAATCGCCACGGACCGCCAGACGCCGCGCCACGTTCAACATTTCCTGACGGTAGTCCAGCGCCTGCGCCGCCGTGTACAACTCCAGCGCCAGCACGTCGGAGAGATTTTCCGTCATCGACAATACGTGCCGTGCCTCGTTGGCGCCCATCGAGACGTGGTCCTCAGCATTGGCGGAAGTCGGTATCGAATACACCGATGCCGGATGCGCGCGCGTGGCGAGATCGTTGACCAGCGCGGCGGCCGTGTACTGGACGATCATGAAACCGGAATCGGTGCCGTCCTCGTTGCCCGTCAGGAACGCAGGCAGGCCGTCGCTGGTCGCCGCATCGACCAATTTGTTCAAACGGCGTTCCGAGATGGAAGCGAGCACCGGGATTGCGACTTTGACATAGCTCATCGCCAGCGCCAGCGGCATGCCGTGGAAATGCCCGGCGGAAATCACTTGGTCCTCGACGTGTTTCGCGTCGGTGTTGTGCGGAAAGATCAGCGGATTGTCGGTGACCGCGTTCAATTCGATGTCGATCACGCGGCAGGCTTGCATCCACGCGTCGCGCACGGCGCCGTGCACCTGCGGCATGCAACGCAGGCAATACGCGTCTTGCGGTTGGTGTTTTTTCCCGCCCTTGAACGGCAGGAAGCGTTGATAGAAAGCTTCGCGGCCATGGCGCTGACTGGGCGGCACCCATTCCCAGGCGATGTCGAAACAGAGCGCTTGATCCTCCGCATCTCTCCAGCTCTGCGCGCTCCAGGTCTTGAAACGTGGCACCAGGTGATACGGAATGTCGATCAGCGTGGAATCGCGCAGCAGTTCGCGCAGATGCGCGGCGGCATCGATCTGTCCCGGATGCGGACGCAACGCATGGACTTCGGGACGCAACGCCCCGCTGCGACCGGCGAAGGCGTCGAGCGTCATCGCTCCGGCCAGGTCGGCGACGTCGATCAGGTATTCGAGATTGTCCAGCGCCAGCACCGCCATCGCGAGCATCTGCGTGGTGCCGTTGTTCAACGCCAGACCTTCCTTGTACGACAGCGTGATCGGCCGCAAACCCGCACGCTGTAGGGCTTGCGCGCCCGGCATCCGTTCTTCGGCGAAAAACGCTTCGCCGCCGCCAAGTAACACGATCGCCAGGTGCGACAACGGCGCGAGGTCGCCACTCGCTCCCACCGACCCTTTCGCCGGAATCACCGGCACCACGCCGCGATTCAACAATTCGGCCAAGGCCTGCAGCGTTTCCACACGGATGCCGGAATGTCCGCGCATCAGCGTGTTGATGCGGATGGCCAGCATCGCGCGCACCACGTCGGCCGCCAGCGGTGTGCCCACGCAAACGGAATGGCTGACGATCAGATTGTGCTGCAATTCTTCCGGCAGCGTTCTTTGCTGCGGCTCCGGATTGCCGCCCGGCAGTTCGTCGCGGGCGCGATGCGCGCCGAGCAACTTGTCCGCATTGCTGCCGAAGCCGGTGGTGACGCCATAGATCGGCTCGCCGCAGCGCACCTTGTCGGCCAGGAAATCCGCCGCATTTCTGACCCGCTGCAACTGCTGCGCATCCAGTTCGACCTGTGCGCCCCCGCACGCGATCGCGACGACCTGGGCGCGGGTGAGATGCGAACCGTCGAGCACGATGTGTTCGCTCACGTCCACGCTCCGGTTTGCGCCAAAACGGCCTGCAACTTCTGGACGAGCTGTTTTCGCGGCACCTCGAACTGCTCGCCGCTGCGCAAATCCTTGACCGCGACCGCGTCGCGCGCGGCTTCTTCATCGCCCCGCACCAGCGCGAAGTGGGCACCGATGCGATCCGCGTATTTCAATTGCTTCCCCAGTTTGCCGGGCTCGAGCGCCAACTCGGTGGCGATGCCGGCGCCGCGCAATTCCCGCGCGATCGCCAGACATTCCGGCCAGCGCGCCTCGTCCATCTGAGTCACCAGCACTTCGACTCCGCCGCTGGCGGCGCGCAACAAACCTGCTTCGCGCAATTGCCAGAACAGGCGCGTCAACCCGATCGAGATGCCTACGCCGGGCAGTTTCGATTTGGTGTATGCCTCCGCCAGATTGTCGTAGCGGCCGCCGGAACAGATCGAACCGATCTGCGGATGGTCGTTCAGTGTCGTTTCGTACACCGTGCCCGTGTAGTAGTCCAGACCGCGCGCGATCGAAAGATTCAGCGCGAATGCCGACTCCGGCACGCCGAATGCGGCGACGGTATCCAGCACTTCGCGCAGTTCGGAGCGTCCCTGCTCGAAGGTTTCGCTGCCCCGCTCCAGCGCATCCAGCTCGGCATGCGCGTTGCTGAGAGAAGCCGAACGTATCTTGACGAACTCGAGCAGCCGTTGCGCGACCGCGCGCGACAGACCGAACGCCTCACCGGTGAGCACCGCATGCACGTGCTCGGCGCCGCGCTTGTCCAGCTTGTCTACCTCGCGCAGCACGCGCGTCTGTGTTTCGGAATCCGAAATGCCGACACCCTCGAGAAAACCGCGCATCAGCTTGCGGTTGTTGATCTGGATCGTGAAGGCGCCGATGTCCAGCGCGTTGAAGACCGCATGGATCACCGCCGGAATTTCGGCGTCGTAGCGGATCGGCAGCGTGTCCTTGCCGATCACGTCGATGTCGCATTGATAGAACTCGCGGAAGCGCCCACGCTGCGCGCGCTCGCCACGGTAGACGCGTTGCATCTGGTAGCGCCGGAATGGAAACGCCAGTTCGTGCTCGTGTTCCGCCACGTAGCGCGCCAGCGGCACGGTGAGATCGAAACGCAGCGCCAGCTCCGGCTTGCCGCTTTGCTCCAGTGCACCGGTTGATTGCACGAAATACACCTGCCGCTCGGTTTCGCCGCCGCTCTTGGTCAGCAGTACATCGGAAAACTCGATGGCCGGCGTTTCGATCGGCAGGAATCCGTATAGTTCGAATCCGCGCCGGATGCCGTCCAGCATCGACTGGAACACGATCTGCTCGCGCGGCAGCAGTTCGAGCACGCCCGGCATGGTGCGCGGCGAGGTCAGCAGCATGGATTCCTCGTGCATGAAAGCAAAGCGCGAAGATTACCAGAGGCGGACGGTGAGCCGCTTTGCGGCTTGCGTGCAGCCGCGGCGCATCGCTACAATTCGCGGTTCGTCGGGGTGTAGCTCAGCCTGGTAGAGCGCTACGTTCGGGACGTAGAAGTCGCAGGTTCAAATCCTGTCTCCCCGACCAAGCTTTCGCAAAAAAGCCGGCCTCACGCCGGCTTTTTTTTCGTCGAGACGAAAGACGATCACATCGTCTGCGTCGCCTTCTCCGATCCGAGTATGCCGGCGAGGATGGATTCGATCTTGGTGCGCGCGGTTTCGCCGTCGGCGGATTCGGCGAATTGCACGCCGATGCCGGCGGTGCGGTTGCCCTGCGCGGCGGTCGGGGTGATCCACACCACCTTGCCTGCGACGGGAAGACGATCTTTCTCGTCCGGCAG
The DNA here is from genome assembly GCA_035253005.1 of Rhodanobacteraceae bacterium. Classification (GTDB taxonomy): domain Bacteria; phylum Pseudomonadota; class Gammaproteobacteria; order Xanthomonadales; family Rhodanobacteraceae; genus 66-474. The sequence goes on along the minus strand of DATFCO010000284.1, from coordinate 4,874 downwards.
CGTCAGCAACAGGAACACCTCGTCGCCGAGGTTGTAGCGTTTCATCGTCGGCACGAAAAGTCCGCCGCCCTTCACGAACGACATGTAGGCGTTGTAGAGCGCGTGCTTGTCCTTGATCGCCAGCGACAGGATGCCCTGCCGCGGCATGCCGACCGTGTTGGAACCGGGAGCCATGCAATCACCTCTTGCGCGGCGGCAGCTTGCGCGTCCGCGCCCGCGTGGTCAAGACCGAAACCGCTTCCAGCCCCAGTGGTCGAACACCCACGGCGACGGCAGCGTGGAATACAGTTTCACGTAGTACGGCGCTTGCAACGGCCGGGCCAGACGCGCCGCAGGCGTGCCGTCGCGCCAGAGCAAAGCCGCGCCTTCGTGCGCGCCATCACAGTCGAGACGCTGGCCGCCTTGTGCATCCACTACGAACAGCGCCATGAAGCCCCGCATCCAACGCGGCACCTGCCACGGAAGCCGCGGGCCGGACAACGATTGGTCGCCGCTGCCTTGGGCGAAACTTTCCTCTTTTGCAGCGAAGCGCAACAGCCTGCCGCGGCTCAGCGCGATCTGGCTGCGGTGCGCGAGAATCGCGGCGCGCTTGCGCGCGGCTTCCTGCGGCGTCAACTCCAGTGACACGCGCCGCGTTTCCTCCAAGCGCGCGGAACCGTGCAACAGGTAACAGAGGCAATGCGGCGGTTGCCGGGCAGATGGCAATCCATTCAAGACGAGTTCGAGCAGGACGTGCAGCGCGCTGTGGTCGGGATGCGCGTCGGCAAGGTCCGGCAGCACCAGCAGCGTCGGTTCGATCTCGTCGATCAAGGCGCGCCATTGCGCGATCGACGCTGCGGTTTCATCGACCAGTTTCGAAGTCATACCGCCGTCCGGCCATTGCAGTCGATGCACCGCCGCAGTAGCCGCGCCGAGTTCGCGCAAGGCATGTTGTGCTTCGAGGCGCCGGCGCTCGCCCCAGCGCTCGCGCTGCGCCGCGCCGATGAACAATCGATGTTCCAGCACGCGTTGCGGCCAGGGATTGTTGTCGCCGTCGGTGACGAACACGACGTGCACGCGTGCGCCCTTCGCCAAAGCGCGCTGGATCAAGCCGCCCGCGGCCAGCGATTCGTCGTCGGGATGCGGCGCCACCACCATCAGGGCGGCGCCGGGTGCAAGCAGTTGATCCGGATTCATGGCAGCCCGCGAAGCGGCGATTTCCTGAGGAGGGTGCGCAGCATGCGGGCGTCGGCTTTCGCTCAGCTTGCCCGGCCGAACGCGGCCAGACATTCGATCAGCGCGGGTTCGGGGCGCAAAGGCCCGCGCAGTAGTTCGCGCAGCCGGTTGACGCGTTCGAATCCCGCTTGCAACGTGCCGATGTCCCACTGCGGATCGAAGGTTGACGTCGCTCCTTGCGCACGCGCCCGCGCGGCCTCGTGCAGCAGGCGCGCTGCGTGTTCCAGCCGCGCCAGCGGTTCGTCCGCGCTCCACGCATGCGCGACCTGATAGGTGGAGGCGCGCCCGCGCGCCAGCGCCAGCAGATCCTTCGCCACCGAATCGCGCCGCTGTAATTCGTCGCCCTGTGCGAAGGCGAGCGCGCGGCCGGGATTGTTTCCGGCCGCAGCGAGCGCTTGTTGCGGATCGTCGACACCCTGCTCACGCAACCAGGCTTCGGCTTCCTCGCGCGCAGGCGCGGCGAAATCGACGCGCTGGCAACGGCTGCGGATCGTGGCCGGCAGCCGCCACGGCTGATCGGCTATCAGCACAATCAGGCTGGAGGCAGTGGGCTCCTCCAGCGTTTTCAGCAATGCATTCGCCGCAGCGGGATTCATCGCATCGGCCGGATCGATCACCGCGATCTGCCAGCCGCCGAGTTGCGTCGCCATCGCCAGACGCGCGGACAACAGACGGATTTGCTCGACCACGATTTCCTTGCGCGGTTTGCCTTCGCTGTTCAATTCGAAGGTGACGAGCATGCGATCCGGATGCGTGCCGGCTTGCAGCAGCGCGCAAGCCTTGCAGTTTCCGCAGGCGTGCCCGTTGTTCGGATTCGCGCACAAGCGCGCGCGCACGAAAGCTTCCGCGAAGGCGCGCTTGCCCAATCCTTCCGCACCGGCCAGCAGCAACGCGTGCGGCAGCGAACCCCGTTCGGCGCGTTGCGCCAAGGAATTCCATTGTGCCGTCTGCCACGGCAGCATCACGGTTGCGCTCATGCGTGTTCGCCTTCGCGCAAGTCATTCACCGCCGCGATCGCGGCGGCGAGCACTTCATCGGCCGGGCGCGCTGCATCCAGGACGCGGAAACGCTGCGGCTCCGCGGTTGCGCGCGCGAGATATGCATGCCGCACGCGTTCGAAGAAGCCATCGTCCTCGCGCTCGATGCGGTCCGCATCGCCGCGCACATGCGTGCGCTCGCGCCCGTGCGCCACGGGTAAGTCGAGCAACAGCGTGAGATCGGGCTGCAAACCATCGGTTGCGATCGCTTCCAGTTGCGCGATCAACGCTGGATCGAGCCCCCGCCCGCCGCCCTGGTACGCGTAACTCGCATCCGTGTAGCGGTCGCAGAGGATCCAGCGGCCCGCCGCGAGGCACGGACGCAGCACCTCGCGCACCAGTTGCGCGCGCGCGGCGAACATCAGCAGGGCCTCGGTCTGCGGGGCGATGACGCGCAACGAAGGGTCCAGCACCAGCAGGCGGATCGCTTCTCCGAGCGAAGTGCCCCCGGGCTCGCGTGTTTGCAGTACTTCGATGCCGGTGCGTTCCAGATGCGCGTGCAATCCTGTGAGCAGCGTGCTCTTGCCGGCACCTTCGCCGCCCTCCAGCGTGATCAGCTTGCCGCGCGCGCTGTTCATCGATGTGAACGACGCGATTTGTGCGGCACGGGTTTCCTCTTCGCGCCGCTGGTGTTCGATGCCGGTTTCGACACGCTGGCAGAGGGGGCCGGCGTTGCATCCGGATCGCGGTGTAATTGATAGATCGCGACGTTGCGATTGTGTTCCGCCAGCGTGGATGAAAATGCATGCGTGCCGTCGCCGCGCGCGACGAAGTAGAGCGTATCGCCTGGCGCGGGATGCAGCACCGCATCGATCGCCGCCCGGCCTGGCAACGCGATCGGTGTCGGCGGCAGGCCGGTGCGCGTGTAAGTGTTGTAGGGCGTGTCGGTTTGCAGGTCGCGCGTGTGGATCCTGCCGTCGTAGCTCGCGCCCAGTCCGTAGATCACGGTCGGATCGGTTTCCAGTTTCATCCCGAGTTTCAACCGCCGCTCGAACACGCCAGCGATCTGCGGACGTTCATTCGGCTGCGCGGTTTCCTTCTCCACGATCGAAGCCAGAATCAGAGCCTCGTAAGGCGTTTGCAAGGGCACCGACGGATCGCGCTTTTGCCATTGCGCATCGAGGTACGACTGCATCGCCGCTTGCGCGCGCTTCAGCACGTCGATGTCGCTCATGCCCAGCACATAGTCGTAGGTATCGGGCATGAACTCGCCTTCTGGATTCTGTCCGCCGGCGCCGATCTTTGTCATTAATTCGGCGTCGGAAAGTTCCGCGCCGGTTTGCGCAAGTTTCGGCGCGGCCGCGAGCGCCGCGCGCACCTGTCGAAAGGTCCAACCTTCCACGAAGGTCACGCGCCGCTGCAGCACATTGCCGTGCGCCATGTTTTCCAGCAGCGTGCGCGGGGTGATGCCGGGCGTCAGCGCGTATTCGCCGGCGTGCAGCGAACCGGCGACACCGAGCTGTTCGGCCAGCGCGCGCCAATACAGCGGCGGCGCGGAAGACAGACGAGCCTTGCGCAGGTCGCGCACGATCTCGCGAAAGCTCTCGCCTTTCGCGATCTCGAACGTCTGGTTGGTGCCTTGCACCGCCAGCGGCCCATCGCGAAAACGCAGGTAATCGAAACCGAACCAGGCAGCGGCCGCGATCGCAACCAGCACGATCAGGATCAGCACGATCGCCAACGCGCCGCCGCGTTGCATCGATGGCGAATCGCCGCGAATCATGCGTCGCGCTCCATCAGGCCCAGTTCGCGCCAATGCTCTTGCAGCGCGCGCGCGAACGGCCCGGCCTGGAGCGCGCGCCCGGGCAGTTCGCGTCCCGGCAGGATGCCGCGCACGCTTGAACAGAGGAAAATTTCATCCGCCTGCATCAAATCATCGCGGCCGATATCGCGCACTCGCGTCTGCGGCAAGGCATCCAGCACTTCCGCACGCGCCACACCGGCAACGCCGCAGCGGTCGAGCGCCGGCGTGCTCAGCCGTCCATCGTGGGCGACAAACAGGTTGGCAGCGGTTGCGCAGATCACGTGATCTTCCCTATCGAACAGCAAGGCTTCGACAATTTCCGGATCGTTACATTCCGCGCGCGCCAGCACCTGTTCAAGACGATTCAGATGCTTGATGCCGGCCAGCCGCGGCTGCGATGCCAGGGTCAAGTCGGCGAAGCGTACCCGGATTCCATGTGCGTACCAATCCGTTGGAACCGATGGCGGCTCGAAGGCCGCGACGATGCGCGTGCATTCCGGATTTTGCGGCGGCGCATAACCGCGCACGCCTGCGCCGCGCGTCAGCGTGATACGCACGACCGCGCGCGGCATGCCTTCGATCACCTCGGCGGCTTCGCGTGCGAGCGTCGCGTCGTCCGGCTGCGGCATCAGCAACCGCTCGCATCCCTGCCGCAACCGCTGCATGTGCCGCCGCCATAGCGGCGCCACGTTATCGACGAATAAGATGGTTTCGAACAGGCCGTCGCCGTAGAGCAATCCGCGATCGTCCGCAGCGATGCAAGCCTCTGCACTGCCATTCACCAGCACGCGCGAACTCATGCCAATGAACCCAGCGCGCGCAGCAACCCGCGCGCCTTGGCGCGGGTCTCTTCCAGCTCGTGGAGCGCGTCGGAATCG
>DATFCO010000283.1:0-2514 GCA_035253005.1 Rhodanobacteraceae bacterium | reverse complement strand
AAAGGTTTGAAAATCGAGAGCGTCAAACTGGAGAAAACGTCGGACAAGTTGTCGCTGAATCTCATCGCCGACGTTCGCAACGGCGAGCACTACACCTTCACCAAATACATCGCCACGTCGCGTCAGGACTGGGGTGGCAACCCGCAAGACGACAAGGCGCTGGCCGTGCAGGCGCGCGCAAGCGGCTTCGACAAACTGCTCGCGCGTCACGTCGCCGCGTGGCACGAACTGTGGAAAGCCGACATCGTGATCAATCACGATGAAGACGTGCAGCGTGCGCTGCATTCGGATCTCTATTACCTGTTGTCCAACACCACGGTCGGCACCTCGTGGGCGATGGGCGCCTGCGCGTTGACGCCCAACTACGCCGGGCACGTGTTCTGGGATTCCGACTCATGGGTGTTTCCCGCGCTGCTGCTGTTGCATCCGGAACGCGCCAGATCGATCGTGATGTTCCGCCATCGCACGATGCAGGGCGCACGCGAGCGCGCCAAACAATATGGCGTGAAGGGATTGATGTATCCGTGGGAATCCGATCCACAGAAGGGCGTGGACGTGACGCCGCATTTCGCCTACGGCGTGTTCCGCGAGATCCACGTCAACGCCGACATCGCCATCGCGCAGTGGCAGTACTACCAGGCGACACAGGATCTCGACTGGTTGAAGCAATACGGCTGGCCGGTGATCGAAGGCGTCGCGACGTTCTGGCAAGGCCGCGTGACTTACGACAAGTCGCATGACCGCTACGAAATCCTGCACGTCACCTCCCCGGACGAAGCCTATGACGACGTGCCGAACGACTCGTTCACCAACGCCGCCGCGCGCAAGGCGCTGGAGATCGCGACCAAAGCCGCCGCGCTGGTCGGCGCCAAGCCCGATCCGCAGTGGGCGCAGATCGCGTCGAAGATGTACATCCCGTTCGACGAGCAGAACGAGCGGCACTACGACTTCGATCCGTCCGTGCCCCACGACAAGATCACCTGGATGGGTTCGTCGCTGGCCTGGCTGATGTACCCCAATCTCGATTTGCAGATGACGCCGCAGGTGCGGCGCAATGATTTCGATTTCCAGTTGCAAGAGCTGAAGGCGCACGGCGACAACCCCAACGAGATGATGATGGTGATGCTCACCGTGGGCGCTGCGGAGCTGGGGGACGCCAAGGCCGTCGGCGACTGGATCGATCGCAACCTGGTCGGGTTCCTGAAAGCGCCGTTCAACGTGCGCACCGAAACCGCGACCAACAACGCCGGCTACATCCTCGCGACTTCAGCGGGCTACGTGCAAAGTTTCATCTACGGCCTGAGCGGGTTGCGCATCGACGACAAGGGCCTGAACCCCGCTTACGCGCCCATCCTGCCGCCGTCGTGGAAATCGGTGACGCTGAAGCACGTCAGCTTCCGCGGCAAGCAATTCGACATCACGATCCGGCGCGGTGCAGATGGCAAGGTCGAGTTGACGCGCGAGGCGGAGTGACGTGCGCCGCATCGCGCTAGAACACCCGATTCACCGCGGCATCGGACACCCGGGCCGCAACTTGCAGCGATTCCTGCTCTTGATACTGATCTGCTTCGTGCCGCTGGCCGCAACGGCTACGGACTCCAGCTTCCTCCTGACCGCCACATCGAAAGACTTCGCAAACTACTTCCCAGGCCAACTGGCCAACGGGTATCTCTCCACCTTCACCTCGCCGCGCGGCACCGAAAACAATTTTTCGTACGTGGTCGCGTTGATGGACTACGGCAAGGACGACATTGCGCGGCCCGCCGCGATTCCCGGCTGGAGCGGCATCGATTATCGCGCGGAACCCGACGGCGCTTGGTTGAACCTGGCTCCGCTGGAGCCCAAGACGTTTCAGGATTACAGCCAGGTGCTGGACCTGCACGAGGCCACGCTGACCACGCGCTATCGCTATGTTGATCAGGACAAGGTCACGCGCGTCGAAGTGGTCAGCTTCGTCGACGAAGCATCTCCTCATCTCGCTGCCGTGCAACTGAAGATCACACCGGAGTTCGACGGAGTGGTCGATCTGTCGTTTCCGCTGGTGTTGTGGGCGTCTTATCAGCCGCGCCTTCCGCTGGCGAAATTGCCGGGCGACACCGGTCTTGCGGGTGATCGTTTTCGACAAGCGCTCGAAGCGCACGGCCTCGACTTGAAACCGGAACCGCCGGCTACTCCTGACCGCGCGGTGATCTGGTATCGCGGCGACACGCAAGTTCTAACGGCGGACGGTGATACCTCAAAGTTGACGTTGTGGCTGGATGGCCAAGCCACGAATGGCGCGCGCATGGGCGAAGCCGTTGCGGTGCAACTGCCGCCTGCACTGCGGCCGATCAAAATCAAACTCGATCGTACCGATGTTCGCCTGGCGCTCAATCTGCAAGTCAGGATGGAAAAAGGAAGGACCTACGCTTTCACCAAATACATCGCGGTGTCGCGCGAAGGCTGGGGCGGCGATGCCAAGGCCGATCTCGCGCTGGCCGAATCTGCGCGCGGAAAAGGATTCGATGCGCTGCT
>DATFCO010000282.1:0-3135 GCA_035253005.1 Rhodanobacteraceae bacterium | reverse complement strand
GCGATGTTCAAGATGTTCGCGCCGATGATGTCGGCCACGTCGGTGAGGATCTGGGTCAGGCGGTCGGCGTCGTAGGCTTCATCGATGTAGTCGATGTAACGGTCGCGCTGGCTGTCCGACACCGCGTAGCAGATGTCGTAGATGTTGAAGCTGAGCGCCTTGGTGAGATTGTTGAAGCCCTGCAGCTTCAGGCGGGGCAGCGGTTTGACCACGGCTCGTTCCGAAAAATGGGAAGTGGAAGGGACGCTGCGGCTGCGCACGCGGCGGCGCGACCAGTATAGGGCGTTCCGGCCATGTACGCAGAGTGCTCGCTGCCAGGAATGTGCGCTGCGCCCTTGACGCCGCGCGAATGCTACACTCGCGCCGGCGAACCGTTGCGCGTACAGGAGGCGAGATGACCGAGTTGCGTTATCTGCTGCAGCAGGTCTATGAGCGTTCGCACGCGCCGCCGATGCTGGCGCCCGATCCGGCCACCATGCAGCGCCTGCTGGATCACTGTCACCGCCGCCGCTACCCGGGCAAGACGGTGATCATGCGGCCGGGCGATCCGGCCAACACCTTCTACTACGTGATCGATGGCTCGGTGACGGTGTGCTCCGAGGACGACGAAGGCCGCGAGCTGATCCTGGCGTACATCAACCGCGGCGAGTTCATCGGCGAGATGGGCCTGTTCGTCGAGCAGGCTCAGCGCGAAGTGCTGATCCGCACCCGCGGCACCTGCGAACTGGCCGAGATCAGTTACGAGCGATTGTTTCATCTGTTCGGCGGCGCGCTGCGCGAGGATTGCGCACGCATCCTGTTTGCCATCGGCCTGCAACTGACGCATCGCCTGCTGCGCACCTCGCGTCAAGTCAGCCGCATGGCTTTCATGGATGTCACCAACCGCATCGCGCGCACGCTGCTGGACCTGTGCCAGGAACCGGACGCGATGACACACCCGGAAGGCACGCAGATCCGCATCTCCCGCCAGGAACTCTCGCGCATCGTCGGCTGCTCGCGCGAAATGGCCGGCCGCGTGCTGAAGCAACTGGAAGATCAGGGCAGCATCGACGTCAGCGGCAAGACAATCGTGGTAAAGGGGACGCGCTGAGTCTCATTCGTCATTCCGGGGCCGTTTGCGGCTGCGCCGCGAACGGAACCCGGAATCTGCTCTGTGCTAGGAGCCGTCGAATAGCCGCGCCAGTTCCTCGCCCGGATCGGCCGCGCGCATCAAGGTCTCCCCGACCAGGAACGCGTGCACGCCGGCGGCGCGCAGACGTGAGACGTCTTCGCGCGTGCGGATGCCGGATTCGCTGACAAGGATGCGCGTATCGTCGTGCACCCATTGCTTCAACTTCAAGGTCGTGTCCAGCGAAGTTTGAAAGGTGCGCAGGTCGCGGTTATTGATCCCGATCAGCGGTGCGGGGATCTCCAGCGCGCGTTCCAGTTCGGCTTCGTCGTGCACCTCGACCATCACGTCCAGATCGAGATCGGCCGCGAGCAACGCCAACTCCAGCAGCGCGGCGTCACCGAGGGCCGCGACGATCAGCAGGATCGCATCCGCGCCGATCAACCGCGCTTCATAGATTTGATACGTATCGATCGTGAAATCCTTGCGCAGCACCGGCAGCGCGCAAGCGGCGCGCGCCTGTCGCAGGTATTCGTCGCAGCCCTGGAAAAAGTCGATGTCGGTGAGCACCGACAGGCACGCCGCACCGCCGGCTTCGTAACTGCGCGCGATCGCGGCCGGATCGAATGGCTCTCGGATCACGCCCGCGCTGGGCGACGCCTTCTTGATCTCGGCGATCACCGCCGGTGCACCCGCATCGATCTTCGCTTCCAACGCCGCGGCAAAACCGCGCGTGTCCGGCAGATCTGTGCAACGCGCGGACAATTCGCGCAGCGGTAGCGCCGCGCTGCTTGCTTCGATCTCCTGCGCCTTGCGCGCCAGGATGCGTTGCAGGATGTCGCTCATACCGCGTGCGTGGCGGCAACGAATTCATCCAGCTTCCTGCGTGCCGCGCCCGATGCAACGACTCCGCGCGCACGTTCGATGCCCTCGTCGATCGACGTCGCGACATCGCTCGCATACAGCGCGGCACCGGCGTTCAACAGCACGATATCGCGCGCCACGCAGTTATCGTTCTCAAGCGCGCGCAGCAGCATCGCTTTCGATTCCTCCGCGTTCGCCACGCGCAGGTTGCGGCTGGATGCCATCGCCAAGCCGAACTGCTCCGGCTCGATCTCGTATTCGCGCACCGCGTCGTCGCGCAATTCGCCGACCAGCGTCACGCCGCCCAGTGAGATCTCGTCCAGCCCGTCCTTGCCGTGCACTACCAGCGCGCGCTGCGCGCCGAGCCGTTGCAGCACGCGCACCTGGATGCCGACCAAATCGGGATGGAACACGCCCATCAGGATATTCGGTGCATTGGCGGGATTGGTCAGCGGCCCCAGGATGTTGAACAGCGTGCGCACGCCCATTTCGCGGCGGATGGCGGCGACGGCTTTCATCGCCGGATGAAAGTTGGGCGCGAACATGAAGCCGATGCCGCAGCCTTCGACGCAACGAGCGACCTGTTGCGGCGTCAATTCGATATTCGCACCCAATGCCTGCAACACATCCGCGCTGCCGCTGGACGAAGACACGCCGCGGTTGCCGTGCTTGGCGATGCGCGCGCCGGCCGCGGCTGTCACGAACATCGCCGCGGTGGAGATGTTGAAGCTGTGCGCGCCGTCGCCGCCGGTGCCGACGATGTCGATGAAATGCGGCGCCTCCGGCACCTCCACCTTCAGTGCCAACTCGCGCATTACCGTCGCCGCGCCCGCAATCTCGCCCACCGTTTCCTTCTTGATGCGCAGGCCGGTCAGGATCGCCGCCGCCATCACGTCCGAAACCCCGCCGCGCATGATCTGCCGCATCAGGTCGATCATCTCGTCGTGGAAGATCTCGCGATGCTCGATCGTGCGCTGCAGCGCCTCGCGCGGGGTGATGGGCGTGCTCATTCTTATGAACCCCTCTCCCGCTTGCGGGAGAGGGGCAGGGGTGAGGGTGACACGATTCGGAAAAACATGGCGCAATCCCGTTCAAGCCGCCATGTGCAACGGCGTCCGCAGAAAATTCCGCAACAAGTCATGCCCGTGCGCGGTGAGAATCGA
>DATFCO010000281.1:0-2606 GCA_035253005.1 Rhodanobacteraceae bacterium | reverse complement strand
GGCATGTAGACGTCGAGCTTCTGCAGCGGGTCGCCGCCGTAGGCGATGTTGAACTGGAAGCACATGTTCGCCGGCAGGCCGTTGTTGGGCGTCGCCGAATTGCAGAAGCGGCCCGTCGGCAGCGGACGGCCCGCATTGCCGAGCGACCAGACGAGCATCGCCAACAAGGCGAGCGCGAGTTTCATTCTTGTGGAGTTCATGGGTGGTTCGTGCGCGGAGTGGTGTTCGATGTCGCGCGATCCTAAATTCGGAACGCGCGCGCAAACGAGAGCGCGCGCACACATCCGCAAGCGAAAATGTTTCGGGTTTTTTCCGCCGATCAATACGCCGGCGAATCGTTCGGCTGGCGGGACGTGGAGAACGCCGGACTACTGCGGCGCGCTGGCGAGCGTACCGCGCAGTTTGGAGACGTCGTGCTCCGACACCGTGGCCGCGCGGTTGCCCCATTCGTTGCGGATGTATGTGACCAGCGCGGCGGTTTGCGCGTCGTCCAGCTTGTCGGCGAATGCCGGCATGGTGAGGCCGGTGGGCTGCGCCTGGGTCGCGGGCGACTTGGCGCCTTGCAGAATCACCGCGATCAGCAATTGCGGCTGCGCGGCCTGCACCGCCGAACTTTCGCGCAAGGGCGGGAAGGTGTTCGCCAGACCTTCGCCGCCGTCCATGTGGCAGCCGGCGCAGTTGTCCACGTACAGCGCCTGGCCTTCGCTCATCGTGTCGCGATGCGGGGCGCGCGGTTGCGAGGTTTCCGGCCCGGCGAGACTCTTCAGATAAACCGCGACCGCTTGCAGGTCGTCCTGCGTCAGATATTGCGTGGATTGCTGCACCACTTCGGCCATCGGACCGGCCGCGGTCGCGTGCGCGTTGATGCCGGTGCCGAGATATTGCGCGATGTCCTTTTCGCTCCAGCCGGAGAGTCCGTCGCGCTCGCCCGCGCCGAGATTGGGCGCGAACACGTGTTCGGCGAACCCGCCCTGCATCGGATGCTTGCGGTCCGGCGCGCCGAGGAAGTTCTTGTCGCTGTGGCAGGCGCCGCAATGGCCCGGCCCTTCCACCAGATACGCACCGCGGTTCCACTGCGCCGATTTCTGCGGATCGGGCGTGAACTGATTCGGATGCAGATACAGTTTGTCCCAGACGGCGAGCATGCTGCGCATGCTGAAAGGCCAACCGAGTTTCGGCGGACGATTGACCTGCCGCACCGGTTTCAACGTGTCGAGATAGGCCTTGATCGCATCGACGTCACCGCGCGTCATGTGCGTGTACCAGGGATACGGAAACGCCGGATACAGCCGCTTGCCTTCGCGGTCGATGCCTTCGTGCATCGCCTTGTAGAAATCGTCGCGGCTCCACGCGCCGATGCCGGTGTCCTTGTCCGGCGTGATGTTCATCGAATAGACGATGCCGAACGGCGTGGGCACCGCGCGCCCGCCGGCCCAAGGCTGTCCGCCTTGCGCGGTGTGGCAGGACTCGCAATCGGCGGCGCGCGCGAGATACTTGCCGCGTTCGATGTCGCCCCAGGTGTGGTGCGGGCGTTGCGGCGCGTACACCTGTTGCGCCGCGAGCGCCGCGCCGGCGCAAATCGCGATCGATACGAATGCAATTGCCCCGCGGGTGTTCACGCCTGCACCAGCGGCTGCGGATTCTTGATGTAACGGCGCATGGCATCCGCCGACCAGAACGCCAGCGCGCCGACCGTTCCGGTCGGGTTGTATCCGGCGTTCTGCGGAAACACCGTCGAGCCCATCACCCACAGGTTCGGCACGTCCCAGCTTTGCAGGTAGCGGTTGACGAAGCTGGTGCGCGGATCGTTGCCCATTGCCGCGCCGCCGGTGTTGTGGGTGGTCTGGTACGGCACGATCGAATAATCGCCTTCACGCGGTTTGGAATTGATGCCGCGGTTGGGGATCGCCTGCGCGATGCGCGTGGCCTGATCGGTCAGGAACTTCGTCATCGCGTGCTCGTTCTCCTTGAAGTCGAACGTCATGCGCAACAGCGGATTGCCGTATTGGTCGGTGTAGGTCGGATCGAGATCGAGATAGTTGTCGCGGTAAGCCATCACCGCGCCGTGGCACTGCATGTGCGTCGAGTAGAGATAATCCTCGTGCACGGTTTTCTTCCAGCCCGAGCCCCACTTCGGCGAACCCTTGGGCAGATATTCCTGCAGGATCGGACGTCCGCCGGTGTTCCACAGCGCGATGTAACCGCCGGCGATGAAGCCCTTGCCGGTGTGATCGAAATTGTCGCCATTGAAATCGTCCACGACCTGACCGAGCGCACCCGCACCCATGAAGGGATTCAGCAGCTCCTTGCAAGTGACGTTGACCGACGAGCTGAGCTGGTAGGCGTAATTGCGGCCGACCACGCCCTGCCCGCTGGCGGGGTCGTAGGGCGTGCCGATCTTCGACACCAGCAACAGATGCACGTTGTGATGCGCGAACGCGCACAGCACCACCATCTGCGCAGGTTGCTCGAATTCCTTGCCGTCCTGATCGACATAGGTGACGCCGGTGGCGCGTTTGCCGCTGCCATCCATGTTGACGCGCGTCACAGCGCAATGCGTGCGGAAACTGAAATTCGGTTTCTTCAGCAGCACCGGCAGGATGGTC
>DATFCO010000280.1:0-5595 GCA_035253005.1 Rhodanobacteraceae bacterium | reverse complement strand
TCCGTTCGGTGTATTGCCCGAAGGGCCGACGCGCGATTTCAACCTGATGCTGCGCGGCGATGCGCGCGGTGAACTGTTCGCGCGCACGCTGGTCGATTCGCTGGTGCTGCTGCCGGAACCCGGCGTGCGCTGGCTGGTCTATGTCAATCGCGGCCGCGCGCAGATCGCTTGCGGCGGCAATTCGCTGACGATGGAAGCGGACGACGCCGCGCTGCTTACCGCCACCGAAAGGGCGGTGACCGAGGGCGGCGGGGAATTGGTGCTGGTGAAGTTGTACGGCCGGGATTCCGGAATCGAGAATCGGGAACCGTGAAGCCCAAATCCATGAAGGGCCGCGAGGTAGTAGGCTTTTCCCATCCCCGATTCCTCATTCCCGATTCCGTCCATGCGCATCCTGGTCGTCGAAGATGATGCCGCCATCGCCGATGCGGTGTGCGATGCGCTGAAACGCGGCGGACACAGCGTCGATCACCTCGCCGATGGTCGGCAGGCGTTGACCGCGCTGCGCGAACACGCCTTCGCGCTGGTGGTGCTCGATCTGGGTCTGCCCGGCGCCGAAGGTGGCGACATCTTGCGCAAATTGCGCGCCGACGCCGACCCGGTGCCGGTGCTGGTGATCACCGCGCGCGAGGAACTGGACCAGCGCGTGCGCGCATTGGATCTCGGCGCCGACGATTACCTGGTGAAGCCGTTCGCGCTGGCCGAATTCGAGGCGCGCGTGCGCGCACTATTGCGCCGTCGCGCATCGCAGGGCGTACCGCTGCTGCGCATCGGCGATCTTTCGATCGACCTCGCCGGTCGGCGCGCTTTGTTGGAAGGCACGCCGCTGGAACTCACCGCGCGCGAGTTCGGCTTGCTGGAAGCGCTGCTGCCGCGACGCGGGCGCGTCACCAGCCGCGAGCAGTTGATCGAGACCTTGTGCAAGTGGGACGAAACCCTGTCCGACAACGGGCTCGACATCGCCGTGTACCGCCTGCGGCGCAAACTGACCGGCAGCGGCGTGCAACTGCGCACGGTGCGAGGCCTGGGGTATCTGCTCGAAGAGGGGTCTGCTGACGCCTAGCCAAACGGCCGCGCCGTCGGCCCTTTGCCTGCAGGGCAAGGAAGAGCGAGGAAGATGTATGTCGATACTTCGACGAGCGATGACGCAGCCATGCGGGCAAAGGGCCACGGCCCTCCGGGTTGCTCCGCAGCGGCCGCCATACTGCGGCGCGCGCCTTGACCATAGATGGCTATGGCGCTGCGGCGCGCGACCTTGTCTGACAGCCGCTGCGAAAGCAACGCGGCTCGCTTGGCTAGGCGTCAGCAGACCCCGATGGCGCTGACTAGCCCCAGCCTGCGACGGCGGCTGCTGCTGTTCGTCGCGCTGCCGCTTTCTGCGGTGCTGATCTGCGGAGCGGCGCTCACCTACGGTCTCGCACTGTTCTATGCAAACCGCGTGTACGACCGCTGGCTGCTGGATTCCGCACGCGCACTGGGACAACTGGTCAACAGCGATGCCGGACGCAACGAGTTGTCGGATCAGGCGCGCATCCTGCTGCAATACGATCCGTTCGACCGCGTGGTGTATGCGGTACGCAGTACGCGTTACGGATTGCTGGCGGGCGACCAGTCGCTGCCGCAGCCGAAAGCCGTTGCGCCGCAACCCGATCCGATCTACAAGAGTTTTGAAGCGGGCGACCACACCATGCGGATGGTGTCGGTGCTGATCGCCAATCAGGATGATCCGCGCGACACGCTGGTGGTCTCCGCGGCCGAAACCGTGCGCAAACGCCATCTGCTGGCGCGCGAACTGTTGACCGCGACCGTCCCGATCGAACTGGCGTTGATCGTGCTGGCGATGGGACTGGTGTGGCTGGGCGTGAATCACGGATTGCGCGTGCTGGATCCGCTGGCGCGCGAACTCCGTCTGCGTCATGCAGGCGATCTTTCGCCGTTGCGCACCAGCGACGTGCCGCTGGAAGTGCAACCGCTGGTGACGACCATCGATGCGCTGCTCGGCCGCGTGGAAAAAATGCTGGCGCAGCAGCAGCGCTTCATCGCCGATGCCGCACATCAGTTGCGCACGCCGCTGGCCGGCTTGCGGCTGCAAGCCGAACGCGCGCTGGCCGATCCGCGCCCGGAAACGGTGCGCGACGCATTGATGCACGTAGAACGTCTGTCCGCCGGCACCGCACGCGCGGCCGGGCAATTACTGGCACTGGCGCGAGCACAGGCACCGGATGAAGCACTCGGTGCGGCGAGGAAATTGGATCTCGCCGAACTGGTGCGCGACGAAGTCGCGGCGCGCGTGCCGCAAGCGCTGTCGCAACACGCCGATCTCGGGTACAGCGGTCCGGCACATGGCGTTCGCGTGCTGGGCGACGCGGCGCTGCTGCGCGAACTGCTGGGCAACCTGGTCGACAACGCGCTGCGCTACGGCCGGCGCGATGGTGTCGTGACCGTGTCGCTGCAGGGCAGCGGTGACAGCGAAGCATTGTTGACCGTCAGCGACGACGGACCGGGCGTCCCCGAACACCTGTGGCCGCGGCTGGGCGAACGCTTCTTCCGTGTCGACGGCGATCGCCGGGATGGCAGCGGACTGGGACTTGCGATCGTGCGCGAAATCGCGGAACGCCACGGCGCCACGGTCGATTTCGGTGCGAGCGCCGAAGGCCGCGGTTTGCGCGTAGACGTGCGGTTTCCGGCGATGGCGAGTATTTGATCCCCTCCCCCGCTCGCGGGGGAGGGTTAGGGTGGGGGCAAATCAACGGTCGTCGCGCGTGTAGATCATCTCGTTCTCGACGCGCACCGGAAATACTTCGATCGGCACCACAGCCGGCGGTGCGGCCACCGAACCATCGCGCAGATCGAAACGCGCGCCATGGCGCGGGCATTCCACTTCGAAACCGTGCAGTTCGCCACCGGCCAGTTCACCGCCGTCATGCGTGCACGTGTCTTCGACCGCGTAGTACTCGCCCTCGATGTTGTACACCGCGATCGCGGTGTCGCCGTCCCATACCACGCGGAATTCGCCGGGGAGAAGTTCTGAAATGGAGCAGACGGGAACCCAATCCGTCATGCGACGTTTCCGTTCAGCGGCTTCGCCAGCCACTCGAAACGCAAGTCGGGCCTTTTCGGAATGCCGAATCTCTCGTCGCCATACGGAAACGGTTTGTACTCGCCGGTGCGGCGGTAGCCGCGGCGTTCGTACCACGCGATCAGCGCATCGCGGATGTCGATCACGCTCATGCGCATCTGCTTGGCATGCCATTCCTCGCGCGCGACACGTTCGGCTTCGACGAGCAGTGCGCGACCGATGCCGGCGCCTTGCAGATTCGGCCGCACCGAAAACATGCCGAAATAGCCGCTCGTCACGCCGTCGTGATTCTGTTTTTCGAGCAGACAGCAAGCCAGCAATTCGCCGCCGCGCTCGGCCAGCAAGATGCGCGCGTCGTCGCGGGCAATCAATTCCGTGACCTCTTCGAGATCGGTACGTTGGCCATCCAGGAAATCCGCTTCGGTGGTCCAGCCCGCGCGGCTGGCGTCGCCACGGTAGGCCGATTCGGTCAGTGCGACGATCGCTGCCACGTCGACGGTCGTGGCACAGCGGAATGTCAGCGTGTTTTCGTTACCGATAGTGCTCATCATTCAGGCGAGCAGCTTGCGCACGCGCGCGATCGCCGCGACCAGTGCGTCGATTTCTTCGAAGGTATTCCAGAATGCCAGCGACGCGCGCGCCGTGGCCGGCACGCCGTAGAACTGCATCAGCGGATGCGCACAATGGTGGCCCGAGCGCACCGCGATGCCTTCCTGATCCAGCAACGTGGCCAGGTCATGCGAATGTACGCCATCGACCAGGAATGAAATGACCGCTGCTTTGTCAGGCGCGGTGCCGATGATGCGCAACCCCCGAACGCCCTGCAGCGCTCGCGTCGCGTAATCGAGCAACTCGCGCTCGCGCGCGGCGATATTGGACATGCCGATATCTTGCAGGTAATCGACCGCCGCGCCCAGGCCGGCGAAACCCGCGATATTGGGCGTACCGGCTTCGAACTTGTGAGGCGAATCGGCGAAGGTCGTGCCGGAAAATTTCACCTCGCGGATCATCTCGCCGCCGCCGAAGAACGGTGGCATGGATTCGAGATGCTCACGCTTCGCCCACAACGCGCCCGTGCCGGTCGGGCCGCACATCTTGTGGCCGGTGATCGCGTAGAAATCGCAGCCGATGGATGCGACATCCAGCGGCATGTGCGGCGCGGCCTGCGAACCGTCGATCAGCAGCGGGATGCCACGTCGACGGCATTCTCTTGCCAGCTCCTTCACCGGATTGACCGTTCCGAGCACGTTTGAGACGTGGGTGACGCAGGCGAGTTTCACTTCGCTCGTCAGTGCTTCGACGAATTTTTCGACGATCAATTCGCCGGACTCGGTGATCGGCGCGACTTTCAGGTGCGCGCCGGTTCGTTCGCACACCAGTTGCCACGGCACGATGTTGGCGTGGTGCTCCATCGTGGTGACGAGGATCGCGTCGCCGGATTTCAGTTTCGGCAGCACATAGCTGTAAGCCACAAGGTTGATCGCCTGCGTGGTGCCGGAAGTCAGCACGATCTCGTCGCGGTGCACGCCGAGAAACGAAGCCAGCTTGTTGCGCGCGCCTTCGTACAACGCGGTGGATTCGGCGCCGAGCTGGTGCACCGCGCGCGAGACATTGGCGTTGTGCTCTCGGTAGAAGCGATCGACCGCTTCGATGACCTGACGCGGCTTCTGCGAGGTGTTGGCGCTGTCGAGATAAACCAGCGGCTTGCCGTGCACGGTGCGCGCGAGCAGCGGAAAGTCGGCGCGGATGCGCGACCAGTCGATCTGCTTTTCTCCCTCTCCCGCTTGCGGGAGAGGGCCGAGGCGAGGGGCAAACTTGCCGCGCGCATTCATATCGCTTCCTCGACTCGTGGCAAATGCGCCAGCAACAGCGCATCGCAATGTTCCCGCAACACCGGCGGTTCGATACGGCTCAACGCCACCGCGCAGAACGCGCGCACCAGCAACATGCGCGCGGTTTCCGCCGGCAGTCCGCGCGAGCGCAGGTAGAACAGCGCGCGCTCGTCCAGTTGTCCTACCGTCGCGCCATGCGCGGCTTTCACTTCGTCCGCGTGGATTTCCAGCGCCGGCCGCGTGTCGATTTCCGCGCCTTCCGACAGCAGCAGGTTCTTGTTCGACAACCGCGCATCCGCGCCGTCTGCGTTCGGCTGCACCGTGATCGCACCATGGAACACGCCACGCGCGCGGCCGTCGGCCACGCCGCGCCAGAGCGAATCACTCGCCGTATCGCGGCCGCGGTGTTCGATCAGCAATTCGGTATCGGCATGCTGGCGGCCGCGCAGCGCGAACGCGCCACGGTTCTCGACGCACGAACGATCGCCACCCAGCGCGACGCGAATTTCATGCCGCGCCAATGCGCCGCCGAGTTCCAGCGCCTGCAATTCAAGTTGCGCATCTTCGTGCAAATGGAAATCGCTGCGGCGAAACAGCGTCGCGCCGATTGCGGAGTCTTGCAACGTCAGCAGGTCGAGCCGCGCGTTCTTCTGCAACACGCATTCACAGGCGAGATTGGCTAAA
>DATFCO010000279.1:0-4937 GCA_035253005.1 Rhodanobacteraceae bacterium | reverse complement strand
CTCGCGCTGGATCGCGCGGTCGCGCAGCGGTTGAAACGTCATGCCGGCGTGCGCGCGGATGCGCAATGGTGGCGCGGTCGCCTGCTGATGATCACGGCCAATCGCGCGGAATTGAATTTGTTCAATGGCGACGTCGGCGTGGTCTGGCCGGATGCGAGCGGCGACCCGAAAGTCTGGTTCGAAGCAGCGGACGGTGCGTCGCGCGCGATCTCGCCTGCGGCGCTGCCGCCGTTCGAGGGCGCGTTCGCGTTGACCGTGCACAAGGCGCAGGGTTCCGAGTTCGATCAAGTGATATTGGTGCTGGGCGCGGATACGCGCGTGCTGACGCGCGAACTGCTCTACACCGGCGTCACCCGCGCACGCGAAGGCATACATATATATGGTGACGACTCGCTGCTGCGCGCCGGCATCGCACGCCGCACGCGGCGCTGGAACGGTCTGGCCGACCGCTTGCGCGAGGCCGCCGCTGCCCCCAGTTCGATTGCGGAATCTTTACCCGATACCGCGTAATGTCTCGTTTTCGTCATTCCGGGGCCGCCGCAGGCGGAACCCGGAATCTGCTCTTGTTCGAGACTTCAGGAGCAGATTCCGGATCGCGGCTTCGCCGCGTCCGGAATGGCGGAGGTGAAATATCCGGCTCATACATGCACTCCTTCCACCCCGCCGTCTCCGCCTGGTTCGAATCTGCGTTCGATGCGCCGACGCCGGCCCAGTCGCGCGCGTGGCCGGCGATCCAGTCGCATCGGGATGTGTTGATCGCGGCGCCGACCGGCTCGGGCAAGACGCTGGCCGCGTTTCTCGCCGCGATAGACGATCTGGTGCGCCGCGGCGTGGAAGGAACCTTGAGCGACGAAACGCACGTCGTGTACGTCTCGCCGCTGAAGGCGTTGTCCAACGACGTGCGCATCAATCTGGAAGCGCCGATCGAGGGCATCCGCGCGCAACTGCAAAAGCTGGATTTGCCAGATGTCGAAGTCCGCACCGCGGTGCGCACCGGCGACACGCCGCAGGTGGAGCGCGCCGCGATGCGCAAACGTCCGCCACACATCGTGGTGACGACGCCGGAATCGCTGTACATCCTGCTCGGTTCCGAATCCGGCCGCGCGATGCTGGCTACCACGCGTACGGTGATCGTGGACGAAATCCACGCGCTGACGCCGAGCAAGCGCGGTAGTCACTCGTCTCTGTCGCTGGCGCGGCTGGATGCGCTGTGCGGCGCGCGGCCGGTGCGGATCGGCCTGTCGGCGACGCAGAAGCCCATTGAAATGGTCGCCGACTTTCTAGTCGGCGCACCGACTTTCCTTCTCCCTCCGGGAGCTGCCATCCATGGCCAAGAGCTCCGTGGTGGCTCGCAGCTTGCGAATGCAAGCTGCGAGCCGGATGAGGGTTCGGACTCGCACAAACCTCGCGCAAGTTCCGAACCCTCACCCCTACCCCTCTCCCGGAGGGAGAGGGGTTCAACAGCGTGCACCATCATCGACACCGGCCACCAGCGCGCACGCGATCTCGGCATCGAAGTCACCAACGTACCGTTGCAGCCGGTGATGAGCAACGAGGCATGGGGGCTGGTGTACGACCGCATCGCGGAGTTGATCCAACAGCACCGCACCACGCTGATCTTCGCCAACACGCGGCGCACGGTGGAACGCGCGACGCGGCATCTGGCCGAGCGCCTGGGCAAGGAAGCAGTGGCCGCGCACCACGGCAGCTTGTCCAAAGAGAAGCGCCTCGATGCCGAACAACGGTTGAAGGCCGGCAAGTTGCGCGCGCTGGTCGCGACGGCGTCGCTGGAACTGGGCATCGACATAGGCGACGTCGATCTGGTCTGCCAACTCGGTTCGCCGCGTTCGATCGCCGCGTTCCTGCAGCGTGCGGGCCGCGCGGGACATGCGGTCGGCGGCATTTCCAAGGCGAGATTGTTTCCGACCACGCGCGACGATCTGGCCGAATGCGCGGCGCTGCTGGATTGCGTGCGTCGCGGCGAACTGGACACGCTGACCATTCCGCGCGCGCCGCTGGACGTGCTGGCGCAGCAGATCGTGGCGGAGGTCGCCTGCGGCGAACGCGACGAGAACGAATTGTTCGAGATGTTCCGCGGCGCGTACCCGTATCGCGATCTTTCACGCGAGATCTTCACCGAAGTGGTGCGCATGCTGGCCGAAGGTTACAGCACGCGTCGTGGCACGCGTTCGGCCTATCTGCATCGCGATGCGGTGCACGGCAAACTGCGCGCGCGGCGCGGCGCGCGGCTGACCGCCATCACCTCCGGTGGCGCCATCCCCGACACCGCCGATTACGACGTAGTGCTGGAGCCGCAAGCCTTGCGCGTGGGCAGCATCAACGAAGATTTCGCGGTCGAGAGTCTGGTCGGCGACATCTTCCAGCTCGGCAACCAGTCGTACCGGATTCTGAAAGTCGAACGCGGCCGCGTGCGCGTGGAAGACGCGCAGGGCGCGCCGCCTTCGATTCCGTTTTGGCTGGGCGAGGCGCCGGGGCGCAGCAATGAACTGTCGTTGGCTGTGTCGCGGTTGCGCGAGGAGATCGCGCGACGGCTTGCCCCTTCTCCCTCTGGGAGAAGGTGGCGCGAAGCGCCGGATGAGGATTCGGGTATTTGCGAAAGCTCGCAGGGTGTCGAACTCTCACCCCCAACCCCTCTCCCGGAGGGAGAGGGGAGCAACAGCGCCATCGCCTGGCTGCGCGACGAAGTCGGCGTAGTCGAAGCCGCCGCGAAACAATTGGTCGAGTACTACCAGATCGCGCGCGCGGAACTGGGCTTGCTGCCAACGCACTCGGTGCTGGCGATGGAGCGTTTCTTCGACGAATCCGGCGGCACGCAACTGGTGATCCATTCGCCTTACGGCAGCCGCTTGAATCGCGCCTGGGGCTTGGCGTTGCGCAAGCGTTTCTGCCGCAAGTTCAATTTCGAATTGCAGGCCGCGGCGACCGAAGACGCGATCGTGCTGTCGCTCTCCACCAGCCACAGTTTTCCGCTGGAGGAGGTCGCGCGCTATCTGCACTCCAACACGGTGTGCGACGTGTTGACGCAGGCGCTGCTGGACGCGCCGATGTTCGCCACGCGCTGGCGCTGGAACGCGAGCGCAGCGCTGGCGCTGCCACGCTTTTCCGGGGGCGTGAAAGTGCCGCCGCAAATCCAGCGCATGAAATCCGAAGACCTCCTGGCGACCGTTTTTCCCGATCAGGTCGCATGCGCGGAGAACCTCGCCGGTGAGCGGCAAATTCCCAATCACCCGCTGGTCGAACAGACGCTGCGCGATTGCCTGTACGACGCGATGGATCTCGACGGCCTGATCGCGTTGCTGAAGAAGCTGGAGAATGGCGAAGTGCGCGTGGTCGCACGCGACCTCACCGCGCCGTCCTCGCTCAGCGCCGAAGTGCTGGGCGCGCAGCCGTATGCGTATCTGGACGACGCGCCGCTGGAGGAGCGCCGCACGCAGGCGGTGTCTTCGCGTGGCTTCAACGATCCGCAGCGCGCGGAAGACCTCGGCAAGCTGGATGCGGATGCAATCGCAACCGTGCGCGAGGAAGCCTGGCCGCAGCCGCGCGATGCGGACGAGATGCACGAGGCATTGCTGGCGCTGGGTGCGATCGCGATGGATGAGGTGCAACGCAACTCGGAGTGGGGTGCGTTGTTGTGCGAACTTGCAAATGCGAAGCGCGCGACAACTCTGATTCCTTTCGCCGTGGCGGTTCCGATCTCCTCCCCCGCTTGCGGGGGAGGGTCAGGGAGCGGGCCGCTCTGGATCGCCGCCGAATCCCTGCCGATGTGGCGCGCGGTGCATACGGATGCGCAAATCGATCCACCTATTGAGCCGCCGGTCGAATTCGCGAAGAAGACATGGACACGCGAAGAGGCGCTGATAGAAATCCTGCGCACGCGGCTTGGCTGCCTCGGCCCGGTACGCGTGAGCGAAATCGCGCAAGCGCTACGCGTTTCCGAATCCGACATCGATATCGCGCTCGCCGCGCTGGAACACGAAGGCCCTGCGATGCGCGGCCGCTTCACGCCGGAAGCAACGGAAGAAGAATGGTGCGAACGGCATCTGCTCGCGCGCATCCATCGCCGCACGATGCAACGCTTGCGGCGGGAGATCGAACCGGTCGAGCCACGCGAGTTCATGCGCTTTCTTTTCCATTGGCAACATCTCGCGCCGGATTCGCGGCTGCGCGGCGCGGAGGCGCTCTCGGCTGTGCTGGGCCAACTGGAAGGTTTCGAGGCGCCGGCGGGCGCGTGGGAATCGCAACTGCTGCCGGCGCGCTTGCGCGATTACGACATCGGCTGGCTGGATGCGCTGTGCGCATCCGGCCGCATCGCCTGGACGCGGCTACGCGCGGCGAGCGGTGCTGCGCCCGTCCGCGCTTCGCCGATCGTGCTGCTGCCGCGAAAACAACTCGCAGCGTGGAGCGCGCTCGGCACGCAGGCGGAAGACGCACCGAAGTTGTCCTCGCGCGCGCAGGCGATCGTGGATCATCTGTCGCAACACGGCGCTTCGTTCTTCGACGAGATCGTCGGCGGCGCGCGCCTGCTGCACGCGGAAGCGGAAGACGCATTGGCGGAACTCGTCGGCGCGGGCCTGATCAGCGCGGACAGTTTTTCCGGTCTGCGCGCCATGCTGCTGCCCGCATCGAAGCGCAATCATCCTCGCCACCGACGTTTGCGCCGGCACATGCTGAGCGGCATCGAGGATGCGGGGCGGTGGAGCCTGATCAAGCGCGGCACCGCGACGACGCACGAAAGTGAAACGCTTGAACACATCGCGCGCGTGCTGCTGCGCCGCTGGGGCGTGGTGTTCTGGACGCTGATCCAGCGCGAAGCCGCGTGGTTGCCGCCGTGGCGGGAACTGCGGCGCGTCTATCAACGCCTGGAAGCGCGCGGCGAAATCCGCGGCGGCCGTTTCGTGGCGGGCATGGCCGGCGAA
>DATFCO010000278.1:0-5786 GCA_035253005.1 Rhodanobacteraceae bacterium | reverse complement strand
GATGTCCACTCCGATCAGCGGCGGCGCCTTTGGCGTTAGCAAGCCCACAATTTTCCCCTTCCCCACGCGCCCTTACGAGCGAAAGATGCGCGACCGCATTAGATCGGAAAGTTAACGAAATATCAACGGGTCCATACTGTTGCCGCAACCCGCTGATCCCCAAGTCTTTTCACTCCCATCTCCCCTCTCCAAGCAGAAGCGGAACGTGCGAGCGAATCGACCTTTTATCTCCGGACCGCCATTTCACCGTCCCGGAACTAGCACGTTGCCTGCCAACCCTCTTCCAACGCAAAAGCGCAACCCGTTTCTTCGCTGCGCTCGTGGCAAACATCTATACTCGGAACGGTACGGCGCCGTATTTGACTGCGATCACAACTAACAATGCTCCGCCCGGCGCGACCCGTTGCCGTCCTCCCTTTTGCCACGTTTCCGTCAGCCCGGATCAATCGTCGGTATGCGAGGATTCCCCTGCCCGCATCCCGCTGTCTGACGAAAGCGACTTCAACCGGCTATCCAGAGACTCTTGAATGCGAATTCTGAAACGCCTGCTGCGCATCGCGGCGATGCTGGTGCTCGTCCTGTTCCTGCTGGGAGTGCTGGCGGCGGGCTTCACCTACTGGCTGATCTCGCCGCGCATTCCGTCGGTGGCTTCGCTGAAGGACGTGCAATTGCAGGTGCCGCTGCGGGTCGAATCCTCGGACGGGAAATTGATCGCGCTATTCGGCGAAACCCGCCGCATTCCGGTCCGCATCGATCAGGTGCCCGAACAGTTGAAGGATGCCTTTCTCGCGGCAGAAGATGCCGATTTTTATCACCATCCCGGCGTGGATTGGGAAGGCACTGCGCGTGCCGGCTGGCACGTGCTGGTCACCGGTGGTGACAAGGCGCAGGGCGGATCGACGATCACGCAACAGGTCGCGCGCAATTTCTTCCTGAGCCCCGAGAAGAGCTATACCCGCAAGCTGATCGAAATGTTCACCGCGTTCCGGATCGAGAACGAACTGAGCAAGGACGAAATCCTTCAGCTTTATCTCAACAAGATCTTTCTCGGCCATCGTTCCTACGGCGTGGCCGCTGCGGCCGAGTTCTACTACGGCAAGAAACTCGATCAATTGACGCTGCCCGAATGCGCGATGCTGGCGGGCCTGCCGCAGGCACCGACCACGGGCAATCCGCTCTACAACCTGCAACACGCGACGGCGCGCCGCAATTACGTGCTGGGGCGCATGCTGGAGAACCATTTCATTACGCAAGAGCAGTATCAGGCTGCGGTCGGTACGCCCGACGACGCCGCGCCGCACGAACCGCCGGTCGAGGTGGATGCGCCTTATCTCGCCGAGATGGTGCGAAGGCAGGCGATCGAGCGGCTCGGCAGCCGCGCATTGACCGACGGTTACGTGGTGCACACCACGATCGACAGCCATTTGCAGGCGCTGGCGAATACCGCGCTGCACACCAAGCTCGAAGAGTACGATCATCGACACGGTTATCGCGGACCCGAGGCGCACGTCGACCTCGCGCCACAGGCGAGCAGTACGGATTTCGATCGCGCGCTGGCCGATTACCATGCACTCTCCGGTTTGATGCCGGGTCTGGTCACCGAAGTGGATCGCAAACACGCCAGCGTGTATCTCGGCGGCGGTCAATCGGTGCAGCTGGATGAAAAAGCCGTGGCCTGGGCGCAGCGCTACGCGCGCAAGGCCAATACCGGCGGTGAAGGCGTGGCTGCGATCCTGCGGCGTGGCGACATCGTTCGCGTGGCGCAGGTGGATGCGCAGACAGAGGATGCCGGGCCTGCGGACAAGACGGACGCTCCGAACGCCAAAAAATACGATGCAGTGGTGGCGAAAACCGCCGATCCGCAATGGCAGCTTTCGCAAATTCCCGCCGCGCAATCGGCGATGGTGGTGCTCGATCCGGAAGACGGCGCGTTGAAAGCGCTAGTGGGGGGCTTCAGCTTCGAGCGCAGCAAGTTCAACCGCGCGGTGCAGACCGCACGTCAGCCGGGTTCCAGTTTCAAGCCTTTCATCTATTCGGCCGCGTTCGATCGCGGCTTCACTCCAGCGTCGATCATCAATGATGCGCCGATCGCACTGCCCGATCCCTCCAAGCCCGGAGGCATGTGGACACCGGGCAACGATGACGGCAAGTTCCGCGGTCCGATGCGCCTGCGCGAAGCGCTGGCGGAATCGGTGAACCTGGTTTCGATCCGCCTGCTGGACGCGATCGGGGTCCGCTACGCGCGCGAATACATCACGCGCTTCGGTTTTCCGGCCGACGCGATTCCCGCCAATCTGTCGCTTGCGTTGGGCACTGCATCAGTGTCACCGATGGCGATGGCGCGCGGCTATGCGGTTTTCGCGAACGGCGGATTCCTGATCAATCCCTATTACATCGCCCAGATTGACGATCGCGATGGACAGGCGGTCTATCGCGCCGGTCCGCCGCGCGCCTGCCGCACCTGCGCCGAACGCCTGCTGGACGAAGGCAAGGCCGTGGCGAACGCGCCCTTGCAACCTGCCGCCGCAGCGGCCGATCCGGGCGCGTTGCAGGCTTCCGCACCCGCACCGGCCAGCAGTGCAGGCGGCAAGGCGACGAATGCACCTAATCTCGCGCCACGCGTGATCGATGCGCGCAACGATTATCTGGTCACCTCTCTGATGAAGAGCGTGATCGATCACGGCACGGCGTTCGCCGCGAAGAAATTAGGCCGCGCCGATCTGGCCGGCAAGACGGGTTCCACCAACGATCACCGCGACGGCTGGTTCTGCGGTTTCAACGGCGACCTGGTGGCGACCGTGTGGGTCGGTTTCGACAACTACGATTCGCTGGGCAAGGGCGAATTCGGTGCGGAAACCGCACTGCCGATCTGGATGGCCTTCATGGGTCCGGCGTTGCAAGGCAAGCCCGATAACACGTTGCCGATGCCGCCCGGAATCGTTACCGCGTCGATCGACAGCGTGACCGGTTCGCTGGCCGGCACAGGCGATCCGAACGCGATGAGCGAAATCTTCAAGGTCGAGGATCTGGATCGTCTGCGCACGCAGGCGCAGAACCAGCAGGATCAATCGCCGGCGTACGATATCTTTTAGTGCGATCGTCCGTGATCGCCGCTTTGTTGGAGCGATCGATCGACACAGACCACTCCAGAACATGTGAGACCAAAAGCGGCCATCCTTGGCCGCACTTTGCACAAGAGCGCTCCACTTTTGCGCTTTCGCGCTGCATTTGCCACACTGATCCCAACGCGGATGCACGGGAGAACGGCGATGCGCAAAACCGCACAGTTCCATCGCATCCACGCCGAGTGCCGCAGCCATCAATTGCGCCGGCGCGTGGCGCTGGAGGCGGCGCGCCTGATCAGCGAACACGGCATGCGCGACTTCCGTCAGGCCAAGCTGAAGGCCGCGGAACGCTTGGGCTTGCACGACGAACAGCAATTGCCGCGCAATCGCGAGATCGAGGACGCCTTGCGCGAGCACCAGCGTCTGTTCCTGTCCGATTCGCAACCGCAGGCGCTGCGGGCTCGGCGAGAGGCGGCGGCGGAAGCGATGCGCTTCCTGCACGCTTACGAGTCGCGGCTGGTCGGACCCGTTCTCGAGGGCACGGCCGATGCGCACTCGGCGGTGTGTCTACACGTGTTCTGCGATGCGCCCGAGGAGATAGCGCTGTTTCTGCAGGAGCGCGGCATCCCGTTCGAACAGCGCACGCGCACCTTGCGCACAGATCGGCAACATAGCGCCGAATTTCCGGTGCTGTTGTTCGCGGCTGAGGGCATCGCCATCGATCTGACGTTGTTCCCGCACGAGGCCTTCCGTCAGCCGCCGCTGGACCGAATCGACGAGAAACCGATGCGGCGCGCGTCGCTGTCGGCGCTGGAAACGATGCTGGCGGAAGAAGAGATCGCGCAGTTCGAGAGCGGAGAAAGGGGAGACGAGAGACGGGAGAGGTGAGCGAATGCCCGCTTGCGTCTCCCGTCTCCCTTTTCCCGTTACCGGTTTTCCACCCCCACATAACCCCGCTGCGTCGCGCCGGTGTACACCTGCCGCGGACGGCCGATGCGCGCGTCGTCGGATTCGTGCTGCTCGATCCAGTGCGAAATCCAGCCGGCGGTGCGCGCGATCGCGAACATCACGGTGAACATCGAGGTCGGAATCTTCAGCGCCTTGTAAATGATGCCGGAATAGAAATCGACGTTGGGATAGAGCTTGCGCTCGATGAAGTAGTCGTCCTTCAACGCGGCCTCCTCGAGTTTCAGCGCGATCTCCAGCAGCGGATCGTTGACGCCCAATTCTTTGAGCACCTTGTGCGTCATCTCTCGGATGATCCGGGCGCGCGGATCGAAGTTCTTGTACACGCGGTGCCCGAAACCCATCAGGCGGAAGCCGGAATCCTTGTCCTTGGCGCGCGCGACGGCCTTGTCCACGTTTTTCGCATCGCCGATTTCGGCGAGCATCTTCAGCACCGCTTCGTTGGCGCCGCCATGCGCGGGGCCCCACAGGGCGGCGATGCCGGCCGCGACGGACGCATACGGATTTGCACCGGTCGAGCCGACCAGCCGCACGGTGGAGGTCGAAGCATTCTGTTCGTGGTCCGCGTGCAGGATGAACAGCAGGTCCAGCGCCTTGGCCGCGACCGGATTCAGCGCCAGCGGTTCGCTCGGCACCTCGAACATCATGTGCAGGAAGCGCGTGACGTATTCGAGGTTGTTGCGCGGATAACGGAACGGCCAGCCGATCGAGTAGCGGTACGCCGCCGCCGCGATGGTCGGCGTCTTCGCGATCAGTCGGATCGCCGCAAGCTTGCGTTGCGCGGGATCTGTGATGTCGAGATTGTCGTGATAGAACGCCGAGAGCGAAGCGATTGCGCCGCACAGGATCGCCATCGGGTGCGCATTGTGATGGAAGCCGTGCAGGAACGACTTCAGCGACTCGTGCATCATCGTGTGATGCGTCACCGCGTCTTCGAACGCGCCGAATTGCGACGGCGTCGGCAATTCGCCTTCAAGCAGCAGATAAGCCACTTCCAGGAAGCTGGATTTCTCGGCCAGCTGCTCGATCGGATAACCGCGATAGAGAAGCACTCCCTGCTCGCCGTCTATGAAGGTGATCGCGCTCTTGCACGCCGCGGTGGCGGCGAAGCCCGGATCGTAAGTGAAGTGGCCGGTGTCCTTGTAAAGGTTGCCGATGTCGATGCAAGCCGGTCCGAGCGTGCCGTCCACCAGCGGCATCTTCACGGAATGATCGGCGCCGTCGGTCAGGGTGACAGTCTTGGTCACGGCGAACTCCTTGTGTTCCGTTCGGCCCATGCCGCGCGCGGCGAAATCGAACCGGACAATCCGCAATTATCGCACAGGGCGTGTGGATGGACGCCGTGACGATCGGCACGCGCACGCGAAAACGCCGGCGCGAGGCCGGCGTTTCGATGGTGCGAAGTCTCGAGAGCGTTCAGGGCTTTTTGGCTCCTGAATAGCGGCGCTTGAACTTGTCGATGCGGCCGCCGGAATCGAGCACTTTCTGCTTGCCGGTGTAGAACGGATGCGACGCGCTGGAGATTTCCACCTTGATCAGCGGATACTCGTTGCCATCTTCCCACTTGATGGTTTCTTTGGACGTCATGGTCGAACGCGTCAGGAAGGCGAAATCGCTGCTGAGATCCTGAAATACCACCGGCTGATAATTCGGGTGGATGTCGGCTTTCATGGAGGCTCCGGGCGCGGCATTCCGCGCAGGAAAAGATGAACAGTTTAGCAGGCTCGCAGCCGATCCGACAAGAGTTTCAGCCCT
>DATFCO010000277.1:0-10220 GCA_035253005.1 Rhodanobacteraceae bacterium | reverse complement strand
CGGCGCCGACATCGCCGTGGACAAACGCATCCCGCTCGGTGCGGGCCTGGGCGGTGGCAGCTCGGATGCCGCGACGGTTCTGGTCGCGTTGAACGCGTTGTGGAATACCGGATTGCCGCGCGGCCGGTTGGCGGAAATCGGTCTGAGCCTCGGCGCCGACGTGCCGGTGTTCGTGCAAGGCCGCAACGCCTGGGCTGAAGGCGTGGGCGAAAGGCTCACGCCGCTCGAGTTGCCGCCGCGCTGGTACGTGATCCTCGATCCGCAAGTGCACGTTTCCACCGCCGAGCTGTTCCAAGCGCCTGAATTGACACGCAATGCCGCGCCCGCGACAATTGCGGGCTTTCTTTCCGGTGAGATCGCGGACAACGCCTTCGAGCCGGTTGTGCGGGCGCGCTTTCCACAGGTCGCCGCTGCGTTGGACTGGCTGGGACGATTCGGGATCGCGCGGTTGTCCGGCAGCGGCGGCGCGGTGTTTCTGGAATGCGAGGGCGTGGCGAGGGCGCGTGAAATCGCGACGCGCTGTCCCGCGGAATTTACGGCGGTTGTTGCAAGAGGTCTGGATATTTCGCCACTGGATCGAGCCTTGGCGCGGTATCAAAATTAGGTATCGGTGGGGCGTCGCCAAGTGGTAAGGCACCGGGTTTTGATCCCGGCATTCGCAGGTTCGAATCCTGCCGCCCCAGCCACGATAAACGTAGAAGCAAGTTTGCTGTTCCTCGGTTTCGAGTCACCAAAGATTGCTTCCACAACCCCCGCTCGCGCGATGCGCGAGCGACCCCTTGACTTAAGGGGTTTGAACATCCGGCATGCATGGGCGGCAACGCAATGAACACAGCTTCCGGCCTGATGCTTTTCAGCGGCAACGCCTCGCGCAAGCTGGCGGAGGACGTGGCGCATTGCCTGGGCGAACCGCTGGGCAAGGCGCTGGTCGGAAAATTTTCGGACGGAGAGGTGCAGGTCGAGATCGAAGAGAACGTGCGCAAGCAGGACGTGTTCGTGATGCAGTCCACCTGCGCGCCTTCGGCGGAAAATCTGATGGAGCTGCTGGTGCTGGTGGACGCGCTGAAGCGCGCTTCGGCGTCCAGCGTCACCGCGGTGATTCCGTACTTCGGTTACGCGCGGCAGGACCGGCGCTTGCGCGCGGCGCGTGTGCCGATCACCGCGAAAGTAGCGGCGCAGATGATCGGCGTGGTCGGTACGGATCGCGTGTTGACGGTCGATATCCACGCCGACCAGATACAAGGTTTCTTCGATATACCGCTGGACAACGTGTATGCCTCGCCGGTGCTGCTGGCAGACATCTGGCGGCACTATGCGAACGACAACTTGATTGTGGTGAGTCCAGACGTGGGCGGCGTCGTGCGCGCGCGCGCGGTGGCGAAACGGCTGGACGATGCGGATCTGGCGATCATCGACAAGCGCCGGCCGCGCGCCAACGAAGCGACGGTGATGAACATCATCGGCGAGGTGGAGAACAAGATCTGCGTGCTAGTGGACGACATCGTGGATACCGCGGGCACGCTGTGTGCGGCGGCCACGGCGCTGAAGGAACGCGGCGCGAAGAAAGTCGTCGCCTACTGCACGCACCCGGTGTTGTCGGGAAAGGCGGTGGGCAACATCGAGAATTCGCAGATGGACGAACTGGTGGTGACCGACACAATTCCGCTATCCGACGCGGCGGCGGCGTGCGGCAGGATCCGCCAATTGACCGTCGCGGAATTGCTAGCCGAAACCCTGCGCCGCATGGCGTATGGAGAGTCGGTGAGTTCGCTCTACGTTGATTGAAACATGGGATTGGGGGGCGGGTAGCGGGGGCGCAAAAATCGGAATTCTCATCAAGCTTGCAGTCTGCGAAGAAAAATTCCATGACTTGCAGCTTGTGAAGCTTCCGGCATGCGCCCCCACTGCTGATCTCCAATCCCCAGCAACTCTCCTGGTCGCGGGAGAGTTTTCATCCGCCGCGAGGCGGAATCACGCAACCGAGGTAAAAACCAATGGCACAAACCCATGAACTCGCGGCGCAAGCCCGCAACGACCAGGGCAAAGGTGCGAGCCGCCGCCTGCGTCGTGCGGGCCAAGTGCCCGCCATCGTCTACGGTGCGGGCGAGCCGCCGCAGAACATCCAGTTCGAACACAACACGCTGGCGCTGGCCGCGCGCAACGAGTGGTTCAGTTCGTCCGTTCTCGACCTGCTGATCGACGGCAAGCGCCAGAAGGTGCTGTTGCGCGACGTGCAGAAACACCCGTTCAAGCCGCAACTGCTGCATCTGGATTTCCTGCGCATCAACGAGAACCAGGCGATCCGCGTGCGCGTGCCGCTGCACTTCCTCAATCAGGAGAAGTCGCCGGCGGGCAAGGCTTCCGGTGTGGTGGTTTCGCACAACATCACCGAAGTGGAAATTTCCTGCCTGCCGAAGGATCTGCCGGAGTACCTGGAAATCGACCTGATCGACCTGAAGCTCGGCGACATCGTGCACCTGTCAGACATCAAGCTGCCGGCGGGCGTGGAAATCCCGGAACTGAAGTTCGGCAAGGAACACGATCATCCGGTCGTGACCGCGCAGGAAATCCGCGAGGAAGTCGAGGAGGCGCCGGAAGCGGTCGAAGGCGCGGCTCCGGCGGAAGGTGCTGCGGCGCCGGCGGCGGCGCCTGCGGAGCCGGCTGCGGCGAAGAAGGAAGAGAAGTAACAGAAGCGGGAGACGGGAAGAGGGAGACGCGAGCGCGTTTTTCTTCTCCCGTCTCCGTCTACCTTTCTCATGGTCATCCGCCTTATCGTCGGGCTCGGCAATCCGGGTGCCGAACACCTGCGCACCCGGCACAACGCCGGGTTCTGGTTCGTGGACGCGTTGGCGTCGGGCATGGGTGCGCGTTTCGGTTTCGAGAACAAGCTGCATGCGGAAACCGCGCGCGTGCGGATCGGCAATGAACAGCTCTGGCTGCTGAAGCCGACCACTTTCATGAACAAGAGCGGCATCGCGGTGGCAAGCGCGCTGCGCTACTGGAAGATCGAGCCCGATGAAATGCTGGTGGTGCACGACGATCTCGATCTGCCGCCCGGCGCAATTCGATTGAAGTTCGATGGTGGCCATGGCGGACAGAATGGCTTGCGTGATCTGTTCGAGCATCTCGGCACCGGCGCGTTCCATCGCCTGCGCATCGGCATCGGCCATCCGGGCCACAAGGATCGCGTCACGCCGTGGGTGCTCGGCAAGCCATCGCAAACCGATGAAGAAGCGATGCTGAATGCGATCGCGCGCGGCCTGGATGAATTGCCACGCATTGTCGCGGGTGAATTCAACGAGGCGATGAAAAGGTTGCACACGAGCCGGGACTCGGGACTCGGGATTCAGGACTCGGATTGAAGCCGCCTTGCTCGTCATCCCGGCGAAAGCCGGGATCCATTTTGAATTTGATCCGGATTCCAGCAGCACAATGGATTCCGGCTTGCGCGGAATGACGGCTGGGAGTTCCTAGATGGGTATCGCATGCGGCATCGTCGGCCTGCCCAATGTGGGCAAATCGACGCTCTTCAACGCGCTGACGAAAGCGGGGATCGCCGCGGCAAATTTTCCGTTCTGCACGATCGACCCGAACGTCGGGGTGGTACCGGTGCCCGATCCGCGCCTGCAACAGCTCGCCGACATCGCGCATCCGCAGAAGATCATTCCAACGGCGGTGGAATTCGTGGACATCGCGGGCCTGGTCGCTGGTGCGTCGAAAGGCGAGGGACTGGGCAACAAGTTCCTTTCGCACATCCGCGAGGTGGATGCGATCGCGCACGTGGTGCGTTGCTTCGAGCATTCGGACATCGTGCATGTCGCCGGCAAGGTCGATCCGATCGCCGATATCGAAACCATCGACACCGAACTCGCGCTGGCCGATCTGGAATCGGTGGACAAGGCGATGCAGCGTGTCGAACGTGCGGCGAAAGCCAACGACAAGGAAGCGATGGCGAAAAAGCCCGTCTTGCAGAAACTCGCCGCCGGTTTGAACGAGGGCAGGGCGGCGCGTTCGCTCGGTTTGTCGGACGAGGAAAAGGCGCAAGTGCGCGACCTTTTTTTGCTCACGATGAAACCATTGATGTACATCGCCAACGTGCCCGAGGACGGATTCGCCAACAATCCGCATCTCGGTGCGGTACGCCGGCGCGCGGAGGGCGAAGGCGCGGAAGTAGTGCCGGTATGCGCGGCGATCGAGGAAGAACTGGCGCAACTGGACGACGCCGACCGCGACGTGTTCCTGCACGACATGGGCCTGGACGAGCCCGGCTTGAATCGCGTGATCCGCGCGGCGTACAAACTGCTCGGCTTGCAAACCTATTTCACCGCGGGAGAGAAAGAGGTTCGAGCCTGGACGGTGAAGCGCGGCGCCACCGCGCCACAAGCCGCGGGCGTGATCCACACCGATTTCGAGCGCGGTTTCATTCGCGCCGAAACCATCGCCTTCGACGACTACATCAAATATCGCGGCGAAGCCGGCGCGCGCGAGGCGGGCCGGCTACGGCTCGAGGGCAAGGATTACGTCGTGCAGGAAGGCGACGTGCTGCACTTCCGCTTCAACGTGTAGACAGCCGAGGACATGGATGTCCGAGTCCCGGACAGCACACAGATGTGCGCTGATCCGGGAACCAGAGTAAGAGTGCCGAGTCCCGGACAGCACATGGATGTGCGCTGATCCGGGACCCAATTCAATCAATCACTCGCCTTGCACTGCGCTCCGATCCATTTACCGCTGAAGCTGCCTTCCATCACGTAGTCGCCCCCCAGCTGCGGATCGCTCCCTTCCATGTGCATCGTACCGCTGTAACTCTCGCCGCCGCTTCCCAACGTGGCGTCGAAAGTGCCGTGTGATTGATGCGGCCCTTCATGGCAGGTCATCTCGCCATGGAAGGTATTGCCCGACCAGGTTGCATTGGTCGCCGTGCAATTGCCGCCGAATTGCGGGTGTTCTTCCTTCGCCGCTTCCTCGGGCGTCAGGCAATGTTTGTAGGTATGCGGACCGCCGAAAAACTTGGAGGGATCGATGCCCTGCTGCTTCATCCGTGCCAGGGCTTCCGGCGGAATCTGCGGCCCACCCTTGGTGAAGTGCAGATCGGTGGTGCCTTCCCACAGGCCCGGTTTGCGGTGTGCCGCGTTGGCGGCCAGGGGCAGAGCAAGCAGTGCGGGCAACAAAATCCACAACGAGGACTTACGCATGACCGAGCCTCCGATCGCCTAGGGTGGCGACATCCTAGACGGATTTTATGGTGCCGTGTGAGGCCGAGGTGCGGTCTCCTGCGCGGGCTTCGTCATTTGAGATATTTCTCCATCCATCCCACCCACCGGTTGTACATGTCGGCGACCTGCACGATGTCGTGCGGAACATGCGAGCTTTCCGGATAGACATAGAACTCGACATGCACGCCGTTGTCGCGCAGTCCGTGATACCACTCCTCGGCGTTTACCAGTGGCACGTTCGCGTCCTTCACGTCGCCCATCAGCAAGGTAGGCGCCTTGACGTTGCGCACGTAATTGATCGGCGACTGCTCGCGCCAGATTTTCCAGCCGGCATCCGTCCAGGGAGATGAGTCGAAGAAATACGCATCGGCTTCCTGATAGTAGGAGATGCTGTAATCCATCAGCCAGTCGGTGAGAGGTGCGCCCAGAACCGCCGCTTTCCAGACATCGTAGTGACTGGTGAGCCACGCCGTCAGGTAGCCGCCGTAGGACCAGCCGCTGACGCCGATGCGATTCCGGTCCACGATGCCGAGTTTCTCCACCGCGGCGAGACCCGCCATTACATCCTTGCCCGGTCCGTCGCCCGTGTCGCGGTAGATGGCGTGCTGATACGCATCGCCGAGATTGATGCTGCCGCGGTAGTTCGGCTGCAACACCAGAAAGCCTTCCGCGGCCAGCAACTGCGCGAGACGCTGGAAACCCATATTGGATGACAACATCGGGCCGCCGTGGATCAACAGTACCAACGGATATGTGTGACCTCGCTCGTAACCGACCGGATAGGTCAGCACACCGTCTTCGCGAAAACCGTCCGGGCCGGTCCAGTTAATGGATTCGGTGCGGCCCAGTTCGAGCGTGTCGATGAAGGCATTGACATCGGTAAGTCGGCGCGGCTTGGCGTTTGCGGAATCCAGGACGTACAACTCACATGGGTGATCCTCCGTGGACCCGATGAAAGCGATGGCACCTGATTTTGAGATGCTCACACGGGTGGCATCGGCGCTGGTCGTGGTACCGAGTCCGTCGTTCGCCTCCACATCGCCGAGATCGAGCAGCCGGGCTTCGCCCGACAGCGGCTGCTGCCAAAACACCGAATGCGTGCCCGATTCGCCGGAAGTGATCAGCGATCGTCCGTCCGGCATCCATGCATAGTTGCGGAAATGGCGCGCCGACGCGGCCGTCGCATCGTAGGTCGCGCCGTTTGCATGCACGTACACCGCATCGCCATTGTTCTGATCGCCGCCGCGCGCTCGGAGGAACGCATAAGCATTGCCGGCCGGAGAGAATTCGAAATCCCTCGAGTTCTGCGCGGAAACCAGCGTCTGCATTTCACCGCTCGCGACATCCACTTCGGCGATGACCGAACGAAACGACGAGGCCCAGTGCACGCCGGGGAATTTCGTGAAGGCGATATGCCGACCGTCCCGGCTCCAGGCGGGTGTCGTCGCGCTTCCCTCATCCGTACCGAGACTGAAGTCGCCTTCGGTCAATTGCCTGGCCTTGCCGCCCGTGGCCGGCACCACCCACAAATGCCAAGGTGCCACCGCTTCGGTCAACAGGAAGTGGCCATCGGTGACTTGAAACACCTTGTTGTGGTCCTTGATCGCCTCGGCGTTGGGCGGCGGATCCTGCGCGACGAACGCGAGGTTTTTTCCATCCGGGCTCCAGGAGTACTCATCCACGCCCTGCTGGTTGTCGGTCACACGCCACGTGCCGCCATGCTTCATCGACATCACGAAGATCTGGACTTTCTTGCTGCGGGTGTCTTTCGCCAAGAACGCGAGGCGCGTACCGTCGGGCGACCAGAGCGGCGAAGACGGGCTTTCGCGCTTGCGGATCAACGTATGCCGTGCGCCGCTCGCGACGTCTACGAGGTCAATCCGGCGTGCGGCCGTGTCCGTCTTCCAGTCCAGCGTGGACACGATGACGGCGATCTCCTTGCCGTCCGGCGAAATCTGCGGATCGCTCAAGGACACGATCTTCTGCAGATCGCTCAAGCGGAAAGCCGGCGACGCCTGTCCCAAGGAGCACGCCAGCAGACAGGCGATCCCGGATAGCGCGCCGCACGCGATCCTCATGGACGTTGGTCGGCGGAAACGTCGTTCACGGCATCGCGCAGATCACCCGCTCAGCCACCGCTCTTGCCGCCGAACTTCACGTTCATTTCCAGGAAGTAGGCGCGGCCAATCGCGTCGAACCACTTGGTGTAGTAATACGGATAGCTGGTCCAGGTGTCGTCGCGCGGAGGACGCGCATCGAACACGTTGTCGACGATCAGCGACACGTTGACGTTCGGCGCCACGCGGTATCCGAATGTCGCGTTGTAGAGGAAGGTCGGCGCGAGGCGGCGGGTGCCGTCGTAATTCGGGATCCCGCCCAGGCGCGAACCGTACAACGTGGCGGTGAAGTCGTGATAGTTCCAGGTCACTGAGGCGTTGGCCTTGGTGCGCGGAATCAGGTAGTAGTAGATGTCGGTCATTTCGTTGTCGACCGGCGAATCCACACTCAACTGCGTCGTGTGCTTGATCACGTAGGTCGCGCCGAAGTTGAAATCGAAAGTGCCGGCACGACGGGCGTCCAAACGGTAATGCGCATTGACATCGACGCCGGAGGTCTGATCGATCGCCGCGTTGATCGGCAGCACCAGCACGGAGGTGATGCCCTCGGGGTTGTAGCCGGCGGTCGCGGGGTTGCGCACCACCTGGCTTTCGATCTGCTGGCAGAAGGACGAGCTGCCGTCCACGGGATTGCCGTTGATGTCCATGCCGAGGCGGCAGTCGGCTTCCTCGCGCAGGATGGTGTCGCTGTCCTGGTATTCGACTTCGTTGTTGAGCTTGATGCGGTAGTAGTCGGCGCTGAAGTCGAGGTTCGGCGTGGGCGAGAACACGAAGCCGTAGGTTAGAGACTTGCTGGTTTCGTCTTTCAGCGCGGTGCTGCCATGGCTGCGGCCGTTGAAGCTGACATCGCCATTGCTGCAGTTGTCGGCGAAGTCAGGCCCGGTATCGGGCTCGTCGCGCCGGCACAGGTAGTAGTCGACGCCGCCGGAACTGGAACCACTGAGACCCGCATAGAGATAGGACAAATCCGGCGCGCGGAAGCCGGTGGATACCGAGCCGCGCAGCAACAGGCTCTGGACAGGGCGATACTCGAGGCCCAGCGCGTAGGTGAACTTGCCCGCGCCGGTGTCGCTGTAGCTGTAGCGGTCGTAGCGCCCGGCCGTGGTCACGTTCAATTGGGAGAAAACCGGAACGCTGAATTCGTAGCCGAGCGCTTCGTGGCTGCGCGAACCGACCGCGCCGGTGTTGTGCAGGCCGTAGTAGCTACCATCCAGCGACAGCGGATCGGGTTTCAAGCCGAAGTACTGATTGCCGTATTCGACGATGCCCGCGAAGCCGACCGGTCCCGCAGGCAAATGAAACAGATTGGTATTGGTAAGCGTGAAGGACCAGTTCTCGGCGCGGCTCTTGTCGTTGTCGATCGAATCCTGCGTGATCGAACGGAATTGCGCTGTCGTCAGCGGCGTGTAGAGGCGGCTGGTCGGCGCGTAGTACATCTGATAGCCGCTGTCCGTGCCGTCGGGGTAAAAGTATTCGCCCAGCGACGGGCCGAGATAAAGCGCCTGCGCCCTGGCTGCGATCAGCGCCGGCCACTTGCTTTCGAGCTGGTTCTGCGAGTGCTCGAAATTCGCCTCGTAGTTCCAGTCGCTATCGCTGCCGAAGGTGCCCCGGACGCCGGTGTTCAACGACAGTGTGTTGTTGATGTTGCGGATTTCGCCGGCCTTGAGGTTGCCGTTTTCCTCCAGCGTGAAGTAGCGGCGCTCCCACTGTTCAATCTGGCCGGTGGCCGTATTGAAGAATGGCGTCGGCGTGCAATCGCCGTTCAACGGCTCGCAGTTCTGCCACTGCAGCGGCGTGTTGTAGCTGTTCTGGTGCGAAGTGCTGGCCAGCACGTCCAGATAGAAATCGGTGTGATCGTTGAAATGAAAGGTGGCCGAACCGAAGAAGTTGATCATCTTGCGGCTGTTTTCCAGTGTGCCGTAGCCCACATCGTAGTAACTGCCGCAGTAATAGCCTGGTCCGTACGAGTCCGTGACCGGGTCGTATCCGTAATCCGGGCGCGAGGCGTAGAACACGGTGCCCTGATCGAGGTACGAAAGCTTGTCGCAGGTCGCCTTGCCCGGATCGAGATAGTTGCCGTCGACATCGGTGCGCAGAAAGACCTGGCTGGCAACGATGTCGGAAGGATCGGCCGGGCTGTCCAGACGCGAGTCGGTGTAACTGCGCTGGAAGTCCCACAACGGGTGGGTATCGACGAGTTCCACGCCGAACACCGAATCGAACTTGCCCTTCGAGAAGCCGCTGCTCAATTGCAACCGCTGCGATTGCTGGCCGCCGTGCTGATCGCCACCGATGCGGTAATCGAAGGTAGTGCCATCGGCCTTCTTCTTCAGGATGATGTTGATGACACCGGAAACGGCGTCGGAACCGTATACCGCCGAGGCGCTGCCGCTGAGGATCTCCACACGGTCGATCAGCGATGTCGGAATATTCGAGATATCGGTGAAATTGCTGTTGCCCTGGTAAGACTGCGGGTAATCGGCGATGCGCCGGCCATTGACCAGCACCAGCGTGTGGTTGGGGCCAAGGCCGCGCAGGTCCACCGCCTGCGCGCCGGGCGAGAAGCCGTCGGTACTCTGATTGTTGTCGAGCGCGCCGAGGTTCTGGGTCAGCGAGCTCATCAGGTCGGGTACGTTGACTATGCCGCGTTGCTGGATCTCCTGCGACGTGATCGTGACTACGGGCGCCGGACCTTCGATCTGCGCGCGCGGAATGCGCGAACCGGTCACCACCACTTCCTGCAAGGTTTTCGGATTGGCTGCGGCCTGATCTGTCGGCGCCAACGGCGGCGGCGAAGGTTGCGCGGCCGGAACCGCGGGCGCCGCGGTCTTCACGATCACCATCGCACCGGAACCGTCCTGCTTCACGCCGAAACCGCTGCCTTGCA
>DATFCO010000276.1:0-4580 GCA_035253005.1 Rhodanobacteraceae bacterium | reverse complement strand
CCGATTTCCGCCAACCGGCCGCGCGGCAATCCGGTATTCCACAACGCGTTCAACGCGACCAGAACCGTCGCGGCATCCGAGCTGCCACCGCCCAGGCCCGCACCGAGCGGGATGCGTTTGTCCACGGCGATGTCGGCGCCGAGTCGCGCACCGGTTTCGCGTTGCAGCGCGCGTGCTGCGCGTACCGTGAGATCGTCTTCGACATCGACGGTGTCGGAACCTCGCACACGAACGATTGCGCCATCTTCGCGCACGCGCAACCGGATCTCGTCGCCCCAATCCAACAGGCGGAATACGGTTTGCAGCAGGTGGTAACCGTCCGCGCGGCGGCCGATGACGCGCAGAAAGAGATTCAGCTTGGCCGGCGCAGGCCAAGTCGTCCAAGCGTTGTCGTCGTTCATGCCGGTCGCGCGCACGCGCGCTCCTACTGGATGCGCCATTGCTCGATCAACAGCCGCACGGTGTACGGCGGTTTGCTCGCGAAAATCTTGCGCGGCAGCGGCGGCTTGCTGTCGGCGTACCAATCGCGGTATTCCACGTTCCAGCCATCCTGTTGCAGCAGAGATGGCAAGCCGTCCTTGCCGTAGCTCACTTCACCTGTGCTTTCAGGTGCGCGCAGGCCGCGCACCCACCACGTCAGTTGTTCCACCGGCATGTGCCAGCCGAATTCGTCGGCCAACAATGCTTGCGCGTTGTCGCCGCGAATCGGCAGTTCGCGCAAGCCCGTCAGCACCGCACCGCCGGGCCCGCCCTGCAACCGCACTGCCTTGCCCGTGACCGGCGCGCGCAACACCAGCGAGAAGTTGGAACCATCCGCTTGCCAGCTCAGCGTGCCGCTGCCGCCGTCGTGTCCGTCAGAAACCGCGAAGTGCCCGTCGAAGCTCCAGGAAGTCCTCTGCGCCAGCATCGCCTCGCGAGAGGTCTGCGCCTGCACCTGCTCGGCGGTGCCGCGCGTGCGCACAGGCGCGCAGCCGACGAGCGCTCCGAGCAACGCGACGATGGCCAACAGTCGCGCCATGAAGACGCCATGCGCGTTCACGGATGCAGGCGCTCCAGCGCGGCGTGCAGACTCTTGCTGGAGGGATCGATCTTGCGCACCTGCGCGAACACCGCGCGCGCCTGATCCTGCTTGCCGCGTTTCCATAACACTTCGCCCAGGTGCACCCCGATGTCGGCGTCCTTGCTCTTGTCCCAGGCGCGTCGCAGCGTCTGTTCGGCTTCGTCGAGGTGCCCGAGCCGGTATTGCAGCCAACCCCAGGAATCGACGATCGCGGGCTCGTCCGGCTTGGCCTTCAAGGCCTTCGTCAACAACCGCGTGGCCTCATCCAGATGCTGATCGGAATCGGCCAGCGTGTAACCCAACGCGTTCATCGCTTCGACGTTGTCCGGTTTCGAGGCCAGCACGCGGCGCAGATCGTCGATCGCCTTTTGCGTTTCGCCGTCTTCGGCCTCCGACAGACTGCGGCCGTAGAGCAGTTCTTCGTCGTCGGGCAGCGCGCGCAGCGCGCGGTCGTAAACCTCGATCGCGGATTTCTGATTGCCGGCGCGCACGTACAGTTCCGCGTCCAGTTCGTATGCGCGGCGCAGCGAATCGGGATCGTCGACGTAATCCTGCTGCAGACTGCGCGCGATCTGGTGCGCATCGTCGTGCCGTCCGGCCTTGTCCATCAGCACCGCGCTGCGCGCCCGCGCATCGAACGCGTGCTCGTCATCGTCGGGAACCTGCAGATACCACTGCAGCGCGTCGCTGTCCCTGCCGAGCAGTTCCGCCAATTGGCCGAGCAGGAACGCGCTGTCCTGCTGCACGTCTCCGGGTGCGCGCTTCAATTGCGAGTAGAGACTGGCCAGCAGCGCGTTGTCCTTGGCGCGTGCGGCGTAGGCCACGCGCGCAGCCCACGTTTGCGCGTCCTGCGGACCCGCCGCCAGCACGCGTTCGGCGCCTTTATTGTCGCCGTCCTGCGCCAGCAGCGCGGCATAGGCCATGCGCAGATCCGTGTCCTTGGGATTCTTGGCGATCGCACGCGCGAACAGCGTCTTGGCGCCGGCGCGATCGCCCGCCGTCAGTTTCATCTGCGCCGCCCAGGTCAGGCTGGGCGCGCCGCCGAAGCGTTTCACTGCGGCATCCGCAAGCTGCTGGGCGTAGGCATGACGGCCGAGCTTTTCGCCCAACTGGCTGAAAGCCACCCACAGCTTTTCGTCCGCGGGCAATTTCGACACCGGCGCCAGCGATTCCAGCAACACGCCGGCCAGCGCGGGATCG
Organism: Rhodanobacteraceae bacterium; assembly: GCA_035253005.1. Taxonomy (GTDB): domain Bacteria; phylum Pseudomonadota; class Gammaproteobacteria; order Xanthomonadales; family Rhodanobacteraceae; genus 66-474. Next base: position 2,320 of record DATFCO010000276.1, on the reverse strand, counting down.
CGCGCCTGCAGCAACGCGTGGCCGAAATCCTTCCAGTCGTCGACTTTGCCGGAAGCCAGCAATTGCGCGAATTCGCGCTCCGCTTCCGCGCGATTGCCGTGCAACATCGCCAATTGCGCGCGCGCGGAGGCGAGTTCATGCGCGGGCGCGCCCAAGGCCTGCCAGCGTTTGAGCGAATTCGATGCGCCTTGCTCGTCCTGGATCGCGAGATTCAATTCGACCGCGCGCTGCGCGATTTTCGGGTCGTCCGATTGCGTCGCCGCCTGTGCATAATCGGCCGCGGCGGTTTTCGCATCGCCGTGCTGCAGCGCGAATTCCGCTGCCAGCACCAGCGTGGAAGCATTCTCGCCGGGTTGCGCGGGGAGATTCAGGGTGCCCAGCGGCTGTTTGCCCGCCGCCGCTTTCTGCGGCGCGGAAGCGCAGCCGGCCAGCAGCAACGCAATGACCCCCAAAACCGCACCCAGCTTGAAATTAAAATACCGCATCCGCACACTGGCTCCCGCTTATCCGGCAAGGCGCAAGCTTAGCCGGTCGTTCATTCTCTCATGCCACTCATAGCTCTCGGTTTGAACCACCTCACCGCGCCGGTCGCCCTGCGCGAACAGGTGGCGTTCGATCCGGAGAACACGCCGCCCGCCTTGAGCGATCTGGCTGCGCAGAGCGGCGTGGAAGAAGCACTGATCCTGTCCACCTGCAACCGCACCGAGTTGTACTGCACCGTCAGTGAAGGCGCTGAGGAAGCGCCGCTGGCATGGCTGCATCGTCATCACCGTTTGAATCCGGGCCGGCTGGACGAGTTCCTCTACCGGCACGACGAAGACGCCGCGGTGCGACACATGTTCCGCGTGGCGACAGGGCTGGATTCGATGGTGCTGGGCGAACCGCAGATCCTCGGCCAGGTGAAGGATGCGTGGCGCATCGCGCACGATGCCGGCACGCTGCACGCGCCGATGGATCGCCTGCTGCAGCACGCATTCGCTGTCGCCAAGCGTGTGCGTACCGACACGCGCATCGGTTCCGCACCGGTGTCCGTCGCTTACACCGCTGTGAGACTGGTGGAACGCGCCTTCACCGATCTGCGCGAAGCCTGCGTGCTGCTGATCGGTGCCGGCGAAACGATCGAACTGGCCGCGCGGCATCTCACCGAGCGGCAAGTGCGGCGGCTGATCGTCGCCAACCGCAACGTCGAGAACGCGCGTGTGCTCGCCGAGCGCTTCGGCGGTTATGCGATTCCGCTGGCCGATCTGCCGTTGCATCTGGCGGAAGCCGACATCGTGCTTTCGGCCACCGCCAGCCGCGTGCCGGTGCTGACGCGCGCGATGCTGGACGATGCATTGAAGGCACGCCGGCGCCGGCCGATGTTCCTGCTGGATCTGGCCGTGCCGCGCGACATCGAAGCCGGTGCGGCGGAATTGCCGGACGTGTTTCTCTATTCCATCGACGATCTGAAACAGGTGATCGACGCCGGCCAGCGCTCGCGCGAGAACGCCGCGCGCGAAGCCGAGGCGATCATCGAATTGCAGGTCGAGCGTTATCTGGCTTGGCGGCGCGCGGCGTTGCTGGATCAACCGCTGCGCGCGTTCCGCGCCGAAGCCGAAGCGCAGCGCGATCAGGTGCTGGCGCGCGCGCGGGAGATGCTCGCCAACGGCCGCGATCCTGCGGAAGCGCTGGAATATCTGGCGCACACGCTCACCGGCAAGCTGCTGCACGCCCCTAGCGTGCGGCTGCGCGAGGCGGCGCAAGCGGGCGATGCGGAATTGCTGCAAGCCGCAGCGCGTTTGTTCGAAACAGATCCGCCGCGATGAATCCCGCCTTGCGCGCCCGGCTGGAGCGGCTCGCCGAGCGCCATCAGGAAATCGGCGCGCTGCTGGCCGAACCGGAAGTTGCTTCCGATCCGGCGCGCTTCCGCGACCTCTCGCGCGAATATGCGCAACTGCAACCGTTGGCGGAAACGCTGGCCGCGAGTCAACGTAATGCAGCCGAGCTGGAACACGCGCGCGCGATGCTCAATGATCCCGATCTGCGCGAGCTGGCGCACGACGAAATCGCGCGACTGGAAGACGAAACACGAAAACTCGATGAGCGATTGCAGGCGCTATTGATTCCCGCCGATCCGCGCGATGAAGCCAATCTCTATCTGGAAGTGCGCGCCGGCACCGGGGGCGACGAGGCCGCGCTCTTCGCCGGAGATCTGTTGCGCATGTACCTGCGTTATGCGGAACGCCAAGGTTGGCGCACGGAAATCCTCTCGGCCAACGAAGGCGAGCACGGCGGCTACAAGGAAGCCGTGGCTCGCATCGAAGGTCGCGGTGCATTTTCC
>DATFCO010000275.1:0-2887 GCA_035253005.1 Rhodanobacteraceae bacterium | reverse complement strand
GTGGTCAGTCCCGCCGCGGTCAGCAGCGCCGGCAATTTCAATCCATCCGGCGGCGCGGGGATTTCCGTCAGCGGCAACAACGCGGTATCGCCTTCGCCGCGCACCACCGCGTTCCACGCCGCGACCGCGCGTTCCCTGATCTTCCGATTGGCTTCCGAGTTACTCGTTGTCAAACCGGCGGCGGTCAGCAACGCCGGCAATTTCAATCCATCCGGAGGTACGGCAATTTCGGTCAGTGGCAACAACGCGGTGTCGCCTTCGCCGCGCACCACCGCGTGCCACGCCGCGATCGCGCGTTCGGCTTCGGCTTCACTCTGGAATCGCGCGGCCAGTTCGCGCGCCAGTTGCAGCTTGAAATCGCGCGGATTGGCTTTTCCGCTTTCCGTATCGCGTTTCATGCGCGCGATGTCGTCCAGCGATTTTTCGAAAGACAGCAATTCGAACCAGCGCCACATCAACGCGTCGTCGATCTTCATCGTCTTGGTGACGATGTCGATCGCCGGCTCGTTGATGCCGATGTAGTTGCCCAGCGACTTGGACATCTTGTTGACGCCGTCGATGCCTTCCAGCAGCGGCATGGTCAACACGATCTGCGGCGGTTGCCCGTGCTGTTCCTGCAGCGCGCGGCCCATCAGTAGATTGAATTTCTGATCGGTACCGCCGAGTTCGACATCGCACTGCAAGGCGACCGAGTCGTAACCCTGCACCAGCGGATAAAGAAATTCGTGGATCGCGATCGGCTGCTGCGCGGCATAACGCTTGGCGAAATCGTCGCGCTCGAGCATGCGCGCAACCGTGTGCGACGCGGCGAGTTTGATCATGCCCGCCGCATCCATCTTGCCGAACCATTCGGAATTGAATCGCAACTCGGTGCGCGCGCGATCCAGCACCTTGTACACCTGCGATGCATAGGTTTCGGCATTCGCGATGACTTCTTCGCGCGTCAGCGGCTTGCGCGTGACGTTCTTGCCGGAGGGATCGCCGATCATCCCGGTGAAATCGCCGATCAGGAAAATCACCGTGTGGCCGAGATCCTGGAACTGCCGCATCTTGTTGAGCAGCACTGTGTGGCCCAGATGCAGATCGGGCGCGGTGGGATCGAAGCCGGCCTTGATGCGCAGCGGTCGCGCGAGTTTCAAACGCGCGCGCAATTCGTCCTCTTTCAGGACTTCGTCCGCGCCGCGGCGGATCAACGCGAGTGCCTCGTCCACTGTGGTTTCCGGATTTCTCATCTTGGCTTTCAGCGGAGCAAAAGTGCGCTCGCGTTCGCAGGGTGAAAGTGCCGTGGAAGTTAATTGTGCGTTAAATGAGAAACCACGTGCAAATCTTTGTGCAACAAGGGATTGACGCCGTGTTTACAAGGTGGCTATGGTACGGCGCCCCGCCGTTGTTGTCTGCTGGAAATCCGCCGATGAAGTCCCGTTCGCGCCGCGCCGCCGTCCCGCACTACGTGCGTCGTCAAGCCATCTGCCGCAAGGCGCAGCGCCGACATTCCCGCTTCTACGCGCGTTGTTCGCATTGGTCGTTCGGCCGCGACGTACTGGCCGCGCCCATTCGCTGGAGCCGTGAACGCTGGGTACTGGCCGGTGGCGCGTTGCTGCTGGCGCTGTTGACCGGTGTCGGATTGCCGCTCTGGGCCAAGGCGATGCGGCACCCCGCCGCGCCGGCGCCGCACACCACGCTGGCGCTGTCGCTGCCACCATTGCCGATCCAGCCCTCAGTGCCGGCGGTGGAAGACTGGCAGGTGGTGCGGGTGAAATCCGGGCAGACGCTGGCCGACATCTTCCAGGATCGCGATCTGTCTGCCGGCGACTTGGCGCGCATATTGGGCAGCGGCAAGGACGTCGATGCGCTGAAACACATCCATCCCGGCGACGAGATCGCGTTCCTTCTGGGCGGCTCCGGCGAACTGCGGGCACTGCGTTTCGACCGCGATCCCGCCAGCCGGATCACGCTGCTGTTCAAGAACGCCAACGGTCCGCTGGTGGAGGAAATCACTCCGCGCGCGGTGGAACGCCGCGAGCACGTGGCGCACGGCGTGATTGAAGGTTCGCTGTTCGCGGCAGGCAATCAGGCCGGCATGAGCAATGCCATGATCCTGAAGCTGGCCAAGGTATTCGGCTACGACATCGATTTCGCGCAGGATCTGCAAGCCGGCGACAGCTTCACTGTGATCTACGACGATGTCTATCGCGACGGCGAATACCTGCACGAGGGCGACATCATCGCCGCCGAGTTCGTCAACAATGGCCACCGCTACACCGCGATCCGCTTCCAGAAAGCCGACGGCGACATCGCCTATTACAGCGCCGACGGCCATCCGCTGAAGAAGGCCTTCATGCGCACGCCGGTGGACTTCACCCGCATCTCGTCGACCTTCGGCCTGCGCGAACATCCGATCCTCGGCTACATGAAGATGCACAAGGGCGTGGACTACGCGGCGCCGATGGGCACGCCGATCTACGCCGCGGGCGACGGCACGATCGTGTTCCGCGGTCAGAAGCACGGCTACGGCAATTTCGTAATCGTCCAGCACAGCAAGGACATAAGCACCGCCTACGGCCACATGTCGCGCTTCGCGGCCAACGAGCGCGTGGGCGAACACGTGCGTCAAGGCCAGATCATCGGCTACGTCGGCATGACCGGCATGGCGACCGGCCCGCATCTGCATTACGAATTCCGCGTGGATGGCCAGCAGCGCAATCCGCTGACAGTGACGCTGCCGCCGCCCGAACCGCTGTCGGGCGCGCTGATGGCGCAGTTCAAGCGCGACAATGCGCCGCTGCTGGCGCGCATCCAGATGGTGGACGACAACCGGCGGCTGGCCAGCGCCGCGCGCGGCAACGCCAACATCGACTGACCGCGTGGCGCCGCACGACCGCGCCGC
>DATFCO010000274.1:0-3398 GCA_035253005.1 Rhodanobacteraceae bacterium | reverse complement strand
GAAAATAGACGTTGATGGTGACGCAGCCGGCGAGCAGCACCGTGGCCGTGATAAGGGTCAACATGAGTTTGCGCATTGTGATCTCCAGGTTCATTTCCGTTCGTCCTGAGGTATCGAAGGACGAACCCTTGCATGTTCGTTTGTGGTTCGATACCTCACCACGAACGGGAAATATTCATCGCACCACCGGCCCGTTGCCTTCCGTCGCCGCTTTCAGGCGGTCGACCAAGGTCGCCCAGTCGACCTGGCGCTCGTGTCCGATCACCGAGATGTGCGGCAGGCCGCTGCCATCGACGATAGTGTAGCCCGCCTGTGCATCACCGCCGGCCGGTCCCAGGCCGCCCATCGTGCACACGCCGGCGCGCAACACGCAGCTCAGGCCGATGCGCGAATAGCCGAAGGTCTTGAACAGATTCAATGCGAGGCCCTGCAAGCCAGCGGCGATGCCGCCGCCGCCGACGGAGGTCAGGCTTTTCAACGCACGCTGGCTGATGCGGCCGCCGCTGTCCGCACGTAACGAGGCATCGAACGCGACCGGTTGCCAGTTCACCAGTTTCAACCCGTGGATCGCGCCATCCAGCTTGCCGGTGATCGAGCCGAAATCGAACACGCTGGTGACTTCGCCGAGATCGAGTTGACGCAGATCGATGTCGGCGCTCAGCACCGGCGCGACGCCGAACGGCTGTTGCAGCGTCAGGCTGGTCACGTCCACGAAACCGTCGAACACATGCATCGACAGGCCGCCGTCGAACACCAGCGAATCGCCGCTGTAACGCAAGCTCGGCACCGCGCCGCCGAGCGTGCCGGGGAATTGCGGCCAGCCGAACAACTTGCACAACCTGCCGACATCGAGCGAAGTGACCGCGAACGACGCGTTGATGCGGTCCTGCTTGTCCGCGGCGGGCCGCCAGATCAGTTGCTGCAGCGCGAACTGGCCGTTCAACAGCGGCGCCTGCGCCGGCGCGATCAGCGACAGCGCGCCGCCGTCGCTCTTGAACTGCAATCGCGCCGCGCCGAACGGCAACTTGTAGAACGCCAGCGACCGCCACGACAACGTGCTGGCCGGGCGCGGCTCCTGCGCGTCCCAATCCAGCGAACCATTCAGATCATCGAGCGCGAGCCGGCCATCCGCATCGGCCGCCGACAGATGATCGGCCCGCAGAATGAAATGCGTGGGTACGCCGTGCGCGACGTCGATCGAACCGGACAGCGCGCCCATCGTGACGAGGTCCTTCCAGCCCAGTGTCGCCAGCCACGCGCTGCCGTAGCGCGCATAGGCCTGCGGCAACTGCGCCTGAAAGCGATCGAATTGCAATGATGCGAGATTGCCTTTCGCGTCGAATGCCAACTTTCCGCCGAGATTTAGCGCGTCGCCGTCATTGAAATGCAGGCTGTCGATCGCGATGCCGTTCGCATCGACATTCGCCGACAACTGCAATTGCGCGCTGTGCGCCGGCAACTGCGCGTACAAGGGACCCAGCAGCATCTGGCCGCCGTTCAAGCTGCCGTCGAAATCGAAATGCGTGGCGGGCGAAGTGGCATCCAGCGAGAAGGTGCCGCGCACGCCGAGTTGCTGCGCAGCCAGGCTGCCGGACTTCGAATCGACACCGGCCCTGGCCAGATTGATCTTCCCCGAAATCTTGGCGCCCTGCTCCGGTACATCCAGTGCGAGTTCGCCGTCGAGCGCGCCTCCGGTCAGCCGCCCCTCCTTCCATGCGGTGGCCAACACGCCCTGCAACCAGGCCAGCGGCAATCCTTTCAGGCTCAACTGCATGTGGCTGGGTTGATCCAGCGGCATCGACACGCGCACCGTGCTGTTGCGTTGGGCGAAATGCACGTCGAGCGAACCGGCATCGGTATCGACGATCATGCTGATGTTCGCCGCGCTCAACGCGCCGCCCGGCGCGCGCGTCAGCGCCAGCGCACCGTCCATGCGCCATTCGCTGGTTCCACTGCGCTGGGGAACGCCGCTCAACGCGAGACCCACGTCCTTCCAGCCCAGCGCCGGCACAGACACATGCGCGGCGCGCAGTTGCAGGAACGGACGGCCGTCGGCGCCGGGCGCGATGCTGGCCTGCACATCCGACAATTTCGCACCGGGTACAACGAGCACCGCCGCCTGCATGCGAATCGCCGCGCACGCCGGCGCGGAGACCATCAATGCCATCAGCAGCGGCGCGATCGCCGCGATCGCGAGCGGAGCGGCCTGGCTTGCGATGCGGCGCATGATCAGCGATTGTGCCGATCGGGATTGAATGACGGTTAACGCAGACGATGATTCGAGCTTCACAACCGCGAATCCTTCTGGCCGAGGACGATCCGGTCAGCCTGGCCTTTTTGACATCGAGCCTGCAGGAATTGGGCTGCGAGGTGGAAGCGGTGGCGGACGGCGCAGCCGCCGAAACCGCGGCGCGGGTCGAAAATTTCGACCTGTTGATCCTCGACCACCGCATGCCGGGACTGGACGGCGACCGCGTGCTCGAAATCGTTCGCGCGCAGCCGCAGGGCCTCAATCGGGATGTTCCGGCGATCGCAACCACCGCCGATCCCGATCCGCAACTGCACCAGCGGCTGCGCAATGCGGGATTCCAGCGGGTGTTACTGAAACCTTCCAACAAATCGCGCCTGCGCGCGGCCTTGCACGAACTCGGTTTGATCGACGGCGAAGGCGAACGCGCCGTGCTCGATGATGCAGCCGGTCTGACCGCGAGCGGCAACACGGAAATCCTGTCGGCGCTGCGCAGCCTGTTGGCGGCCGAGCTGGACACGCTCGCGCGCGATTTCGATGCGTTGCTGCGGGATCGCGTCGCGCTGACCGAACGTCTGCACCGCCTGCGCTCGGCTTGCGGGTTTTGCGGTGCGGTTGCGCTGCAAGCCGCCGCGGCGGAATTGTCGGATGCGCTGCACGGGAACGATTCCGCACGCATCGCCGAATGCGTCGGCGAGTTCCGTCGCGGGCTCGCTGCGACGCGCGCAGCGCTGGGCACCTAGAGCGCTCGATCAGCCGCGCATCGCGCCGCCCAGCAAACGCCAGGCACGCAAACCGTTCTCACCGACGTGTGCGCCGATCACCGCGCGCAACATGCGGCGCAACGCGGCCAGATCGCCCGGTTGCGGAAGCGTGTCTTCGTACAAGGCCAGCAGCGCGGCGCCGCGCACGCGCACGCCGGATTGCAAATCCGCCGGCACGGGGCCGTGCTCGGGTACATACACGTATTCGGAATCTTGTGAAATCGGTAAGCCGGTTTCGGCCACGTGATCGAGCAGCAGCCCGTAACCGAGTTCCGCCAGCAGGTCGCGTTCGAATCGCCGCAGCGTCCAGGGCAGCGACAGCGTGGTAGCAAATTCGTCCAGCAACAGCGCGTAGCGATCGAACAGTTCGGGATGTGGATCGTGGC
>DATFCO010000273.1:0-5720 GCA_035253005.1 Rhodanobacteraceae bacterium | reverse complement strand
ACCGCATCCGCCGGCGCGCTCTGCGCGCCGGGCGATCCCCCGATCACGCTCGACACGCACGTGGACATCCCATTCGCCTACATGCGCGAGCCGCAATTCGACGTCGGCAAGGACACGCCGCTGAATGTCGATCTCGGCAAGATGGAGCGCGGCGGCTTGAACGCGGCGTTTTTCATCGTGTGGGTGCCACAGGGTCCGCTGACGCCCGCGGGTTACGCGAAAGCGGTCGACCAGGCCGAACAGAAGTACGAGGCGATCGGCCGCATGCTGATGATGTATTCCGATCGCATCCGCTTGGCGACCACGCCCGATCAGGTGATGGCCAATCACAAGGCCGGCCTGCTCTCCGCGATGATCGGCATCGAGAACGCGTATTCGCTCGGGCACGATCTGCACCGGCTGGATGCGGCCTACGACCGCGGCGCGCGTTACATCGGCCTGGTGCACGTCGGCAACGACGATCTGTGCACCAGTTCCTTGCCTGATACCAAACACGGCGAGCCGGCGATGAACAGCGCCGGCGATCACGGCATGACGCAATTCGGCCGCGAAGTGGTGGGGCGAGCCAACCAGCTCGGCATCATGGTGGATGTTTCGCACGCGTCCGATAACTGCGTGCGCGATGCGCTGAAGTTTTCGAAAGCGCCGATCATCGCCTCGCATTCGTCCGCACGCGCACTGGTGAACAATCCGCGCAATCTTCCCGACGATCTGCTGCGCGCCGTCGCGGCCAAGGGCGGCGTGATCCAGGTGGTCGCCTACAAGGAATTCCTGAAGGACGACCCCGCGCGCGAGAAAGCCGAGGACGCGCTGCAGACGCGCATCGCCAAACAGATGGGACAAAAGGAATATGACAGCGAAATCGACGACTATTTGCCCGCCATGAAGGCAGGGATGGCCGAGATACAGAAGAAGTATCCCCTCGCCACCCTCGACGATCTCGTCGCGCACATCAAACACGTCGCGAAAGTGGCCGGCATCGATCACGTCGGCATCGCATCCGATTTCGACGGCGGCGGCGGCATCACGGGCTGGATGGATGCCTCGCAAACGCGCAATGTCACCGCGGCCTTGCGGCGCGCGGGCTTCAGCGACGCCGACGTCGCCAAGATCTGGGGCGGCAACCTGCTGCGCGTATGGCGCGAAGTGGAGCGCGATGCCGCGAAACATTGAGCAATTTGTCTTTCGAACCGAGCAAGAGAACTGGGGCGAGGGGGTGCGGTCATTCACTCTCCCTCGCGCCGGCCATGGACACGCCACCTCCAGGCCGGACGCGATGCCCTCTCGCGCCCCCTCGCTCCAGTTCTCTCCTCAGCGCTGGTGTCGAGTCGCCGGCTTCTTGTTGTTGATCGTTTCGCTGCTTTCTGTTCCGATTTGCGCCAAATCCACGCAGAGGAATGCGAAGTACGATCCGCTGATCGACGCGGTCGTCGCGCGCTACCGCCTGCCGGGCATCGCAGTCGGCGTGATCGATCACGGCAAGGTCATCTACACACGCACGGCTGGCGAGCTGGCGATCGGTTCGAGCAAGCCGATCGATGCGGACACGCTGTTCAAGATCGCTTCCAACAGCAAGGCGATGACATCGACGGTGCTGGCGCGGCTGGTGCAGCAGGGCAAGCTGCGCTGGGACGATCCGGTGATCAAGTATCTGCCGGAATTCGCGATGTACGACCCATGGGTCACGCAGCACATGCAGGTCGGCGATCTGCTGGTGCACCACAGCGGCCTGCCGGAAGGCGGCGGCGACCTGATGCTGTGGCCGGAGCCGAACGATTTCACCCGCGCCGACATCATTCACGGCCTGCGCTACATCAAACCCGCTTACGATTTCCGCGCGGGCTACGCCTACGACAATCTGCTTTACGTGGTCGCAGGCGAAGTCGCGGCAAAAGCGGGTGGTGCGCCATACGAGCAACTGGTGCGGCAGGAAATTTTCCAGCCGCTACGCATGACGCGCTGCCAGGTCGGCGAATGGAATCGCGATTCCGTCGGCAACGTCGCTCAGCCGCATGCACGTGATGGCGGTCGTTACGTCGTAACCGATGCGGACGTCGCCGTGATCCATCCGAGCACGATGGAAGCGGCCGGCGGCATTCGTTGCAGCCTGCATGACATGTTGACGTGGGCGATGAACTGGTTGGCGCCGACACCTGCGCAATTGCAATGGCTCACACCCGCGCAGCGACAGGCCGAATGGACGCCCTACACGCCCATGCCGATTTCGAAACAGCGTCGCGAATGGGACGGCACGCGCTTTCTCGCCTACGGCTACGGCTGGCGCATCGCCGACGTGGACGGCGAACTCACCGTTTCGCACACCGGCACGCTCTCTGGCATGTATTCGGCGCTGACGATGTTGCCGGATCGCCAAAGCGGTTTCGTGATCCTGATCAATGCGGAGGCCGACGACGCGCGCACGGTGTTGAACGAGGTGCTGCTGAAAACCTTCACCGCGCCGCAGCGCGCACGAACGGTCGCGAATTACGCGGACGAATTGCAGCGCGACGAAAACCAGCGCCACGCTTCGCGCGTGCCGGATACTTCATCGCGCAAACCGGCCACACCGAAAGAATTGTCCGCGCAATTGGGCGTGTGGCGCGATCCGTGGTTCGGCGAGGTTTCGATTTGCGCGCAAGGCGACGGCGTGCGCTTCGCTTCGCTGAAATCGCCGACATTGGAAGGCCCGGTGATGCGTGTGGGCAGCCGTTATCTCGTGCAGTGGGCACACGGCGATGCCGAAGCGTGGTTGCGTTTCCCGGATCGATCCGGCGGCACGCTGAGAATGGCGAAAGTCGATCCCGATGCGGATTTCAGTTACGACTACGAGGATCTCGCTTTGACCCGCATCGGCGACTGCGCTTCCGGCGACTCTTCGGCCGTCACGACTTCGCCGGCGAAAACCGCTGTGGAAGCCGGTTTGGTCGATGTGCGCACGCTGGCGCCGAATATCGGCGAAGACATCAAGTATGCGGGTTACGACAATTTCGTCGGGCGTCCCGTCGATGGCTATCTCGCGCCGAAATGCCTGCTGCTGAAACCGGCGGCGGAAGCGTTGGCGCGCGTCGAACGTGATGTGGAAAAGAAACACATGCGATTGCAATTGTTCGATTGCTATCGGCCCGTGCGTGCGGTGCAGGATTTCGTGCGCTGGGCGCACGATCTTTCCGACCAGCGCACCAAGGCGCAGCATTATCCGGAGATCGAAAAGAGCAAACTGCTGGGCGATTACATCGCCTCGACCTCGGGCCACAGCCGCGGCGCAACGGTCGATCTCACCCTGATGCAATGCAACAACGAAGATGCCGACTGCAAGCCGCTCGACATGGGCACGGACTTCGACTATTTCGGCGAATTCGCGCACACCGATTCGACGCGGGCGACAGCGGTGCAGCACGCCAATCGACTTCGTCTGAAATCGGTGATGGAACGCGAAGGCTTCCGCAACTATCCGCTGGAATGGTGGCACTACACGCTGACGCCGGAGCCCACGCCGACGGTGCAATATGACGTGCCGGTGCAGTAGAGCCGGAAATGGGAAATTGGGAATCGGAAATCGGAAATCGGAAATCGAAACCGTCATTCCCGCGCAGGCGGGAATCCAGTGACTTTCATGTAGAGATAGGCAGAACCATGCGCAAAGTTCTTGCAACTGCGTTGTTGTTCTTTTCAGGAGCATGCATGCCCGCCACATACGAGCAGAAGATCGACACGCTGATGCAGCGCTACCAAGGCGACGTGCCCGGCGCCTCGCTGCTGGTGATCCAGGACGGCAAGCCGGTCGTGCGGCGCGCGTTCGGCATGGCCGATCTCGAACGCAACATCCAAGCCACGCCCGAAACCGACTACCGTCTGGCGTCGATGACCAAGCAATTCACCGCCGCGGCGATCCTGCTGCTGCGGCAGGACGGCAAACTTTCGCTTCAGGATTCCGTGCGCAAGTGGTTGCCGGAACTCCCACAAAGCGATCGCGCCATCACGATCGATGACATGCTGCGCCATGCCAGCGGTCTGATCGATTACGAAGACCTGATTCCGTCCGGCACCAAGGGCCAGGTCAGCGACACGGACGTGCTGAAGCTGTTGTCGAAGGAATCGCGCTTGTATTTTCCACCCGGCACGAGTTATCGCTACAGCAATTCAGGGTACGTGCTGCTGGGGCTGATCGTCGAACGCGCATCGGGCGAATCGTTGCCGCAGTTTTTGAAAACGCGCATCTTCGATCCGCTGCACATGACGCACACCTTGATGTACGAGCACGGCTACGGCCCGGAAGTGCCGAACCGCGCCTACGGCTACAGCATGATCGGTGGCAAGTGGGTGCAGACCGACCAGGACACCACCAGCGCCACGCGCGGCGACGGCGGCATCTATTCGAACATCGACGATCTGGCAAAGTGGGATGCGGCGCTGTACGACGATCGTTTGCTCAATGACGAATCACGCAAGCTGGCTTTTTCGCCGCACAACAAGGTCATCGGCGAAACCGACGTCGACTGGTACGGCTACGGCTGGCGCCTGCATCACGACCAAAGCCACGGCGACGAAATCTGGCATTCCGGCGAGACGATTGGCTTTCGAAACGTGATCCTGCGCTGGCCGAAGCAGCATCTCACGGTGATCCTGCTCAGCAATCGCGACGATCCGCAGCCTTACGACACCGCGCGCAAGATCGCAGCATTGTTTCAATGATTGTCATCCCCGCGAAAGCGGGGATCCAGCGCCTCTTTACGAAAGAGGAGCAAAGACACTGGATTCCCGCTTGCGAGGGAATGACGAGCAAGTGTGCGGAACTTCTGCTTTACAGCGAATATCCGAACTGCTGCCGGAACTGGTCGGCGAATTCGTCATAGGTGAAGCGCTGGTTCTGCGTGCCGGGGTGTTCGACTTTCAGCGCGCCCATCAATGAGGCCATGCGGCCGCAGGTCGGCAGGTCGTAGCCCTTCATCAAGCCGAAGATCAGGCCGGCGCGATAGGCGTCGCCGCAGCCGGTCGGATCGGTGATGCGCCGCTCGTGCGCCGGCGGAATGTCGATCGTTTTCTCGCGCGTGCGGATTACCGAGCCGCGCGGACCCTGCGTCACGATGTAAGCCTTGACGCGCTGCGTGATGTCTTCCGGCGACCAGCCGGTGCGCTGCTGCAGGAGATTCGATTCGTAGTCGTTGACAACCACGTAATCGGCGCGCTCGATGAAGTGGCGGAATTCCTCGCCGTTGAACAGCGGCATCGCCTGACCCGGATCGAAGATGAAGGGAATCCCGAGTTCCGAAAATTCGGCGGCATTCTGCAGCATCGCTTCACGTCCGTCCGGCGCGACAATGCCGAAACCGACATCCTTCACGTCGCGCACGTGGTTCTCGTGGCTGCGCATCATCGCGCCCGGATGAAACGCGGTGATCTGGTTGTTGTCCAGATCGGTGGTCATGAACGCCTGCGCGGTGAACATGTCCGGCAGTTCGCGCACGTGGTCCAGCCGGATGCCGCACTGCGTGAACCACTGGCGGTAAGGTCCGAAATCCTGTCCCACCGTCGCCATCGGCACCGGATCGCCGCCCAGCAATTTCAGGTTGTAGGAGATGTTGCCCGCGCAGCCGCCGAACTCGCGCCGCATGCGCGGCACCAGGAAGGACACGTTCAAGATGTGCACCTTGTCCGGCAGGATGTGGTTCTTGAACTGGTCCGGAAACACCATGATGGTGTCGTAGGCCAGCGAACCGCAG
>DATFCO010000272.1:0-5607 GCA_035253005.1 Rhodanobacteraceae bacterium | reverse complement strand
GCCGCTTTGCGGATCATCGGGCGAGTAGCGATAGCCGCGCCGATCGCTGATCCATCCGAGTTTCCCGCAGTTGCTCATCGCCACCGACATGCGCTGACCGCCGGGCGTGATCATGTGCCGCAACGGCGCGGCGCGCAGTGTTTCATCCAGCGCACGCAGAATCCCGCGCTCGTGCGTCAGCGCAAAACCGCGCAGCAGCACCGCGCCTTCGCACAGGATTTCCTGCGGCGGCCGCGGTTCGAGCGCGGAATCGAACACTTCGGCGCTTCGCGCTGTCATGCCGCGTCGTGGAAGACGATACCGAGGGTGTGGCGCTTGCCGCTCCGCACGCGGCTGACGCCGTGGCGCAGGTTCACCCGGTACACGCCGCGCGTGCCGCGCACCGGCCGCTGGTGCACCGCGAAGATCACCGCGTCGCCCTGCCGCAGCGGCACCACTTCGGCGCGCGATTGCATGCGCGGGCGCTGCTCGGTCAGCACGAATTCGCCGCCTTCGAAATCGGCGCCGGGCTGCGACAGCAGCACGGTGAGCTGCAACGGAAAGACGTGCTCGCCATACAGATCCTGGTGCAGGCAATTGTAGTCGCCCTTGCCGTAGCTCAGCAGCAGCGGCGTGGGTTTGCGCTGGCCGGCGGCGTGACAGCGTTGCAGATATTCCGCATGCGTCGCGGGGTAGCGCGTGTCCAACCGCAATATTCCGTTCCAGCTGTTGGCGATCGAAGCCAATGGCGGATACAACGCGGTGCGCAGGCGCGCGACGGCGCGCGGCAGTGGATAAGCGAAATATTTGTACTCACCGCGACCGAATCCATGCCGCGCCATTACCACCCGGCTGCGGAATCGATCGTCCTGCGCATATAAGGCGATCAGTTCGCCGCACTCTTCCGGCGCGAGTAGTTGTTCGATCACCACCGCGCCGTGCGCGTCCAGATCGATTTCGATGCGCGGCCAATCCGGTCTCGACACGGAGCGCTTTGCCGCCGCGGAATTCATGCCGCATAACCCTCGCTCTGCAACAGCGCGCGTTTGCGCTGCACGCCCCAGCGGTAACCCGACAGTCCCCCATCACTGCGCAGCACGCGATGGCAGGGGATCGCCACCGCCAGCAGGTTTGGCGGCGCAAGCCTGCGCGACCGCGCGTGCTGATTGCGGCGCGCCGATGCGCGCGGCAATCTCGGCATAGCTTGCAACGGAACCCGCACGGATCGCGCGCAGCGCCTGCCAGACCCGCTGCTGGAACGACGTGCCGCGCGCGTCCAGCAGCAGATCGAATGACGCCGTTGCGGGCGATTCGATCAAACCCACGACTTGCGCCGCGATCGCGGCGAGCCCCACCGCGTCTTCATCCAGCTCGACGGCGGGAAATCGTCCGCGCAATTCGCGTTCCAACGCGGCATCGTCGTCGCCGAGCAGGATCGCACAGACGCCGCGCCCGCTCACGGCAACGAGAACCTGACCGAGCGAACTTCGCGCAACCGCATAGCGGATGACTTCCGGCGCATCGTGCGCACCCGCCGCAAGCTGATCGGGCTTGCAGCGCTTGCACGGACGGAATCCGGCGCGACGCGCATCTTCGGCGGTGAGATGAAACGCGACATGCTCGGGCCTGGCGCGCCGCGACGCGCAGGAGGGCCGGCAGTACACACCACTGCCGCTGACCGAATAGAAGAACTCGCCATCCGCGGTGGCATCGCGCGACAGCACGCGCAGCCACCGCGGATCGTTCGATGTCGCGGAAGTCGCGGTTGCATTCGTCTTCATTGCATTCCTCCAAACGTGATCGTGGAATGCAATCTAGAACTACGCCGCTACCGCCGCACTCCGATTCTTGCGCCAGCAGTTCGAGCGCGGCAGCTTCGCCGCCGTTCACATATCGTAGAAGAATTGTTCGCGATCGATCTTGCCGTCGCGCACGTGATACACGCAGATCTCGCGCATCGTCACGCGACCGCGGCCCTTCATCGTCGCGTCCATCACCGCCGCGACGCTGAACCAGTTGCCGGCGATCACCGGCTCGCTTACTTCGTTGCTGTGTACCGCCTCCACCATTTCACCGAATGCGCGGCCCTTCTGCTTGATCGCATCCAGCCCGGTGGCACTGCCCATCGGGCCTTCGGACATGCCTTCCATTTCGATGTTGACCGCATTGCGCGCGAACAATTCCTCGTGCGCTTGCGTGTAGTTGCCCTGGCGGCACAGTTGGACCAGACGCTCGGCAACCTGTTCGGTGTTCATCGCGGCACTCCTATTGATCAGGGGAACGCCAGTCTACGCCCGCCTGCTGACAGCGTGATGGCAGCAATTAAGGACAGGCTCGGTGGATTGGTCCGCACCTCTGGCTCTCTTTCGCAAGCGCGAGTGGAGTAATCGTCGCGCTGCGCACGACAAAATGTTCTAATGAAGCGGGGCCTATAGCTCAATTGGTTAGAGCAGGGGACTCATCGAAAGGTGCCGCCGTGTCGAAAGATGCGGACGGGAACGGGATGAATTCAGGGAAACCGCAGCGGTCCGGCCGGCGGCAATCCTGAGCCGAGCCGGCGGTGCACCGCCGGAAGGTGCAGAGACTACCTGAGGGCTATAGTGCCCTTGATAACAGGCTAGAGCATCCCGCGCCCTCACAGCGCAAGCTGCGGGCGAAGAGATAGTCCGCGCCGGAGAGAAATCACCGGACCACGCGAATCCCTTGGTTCCAGGTTCGAGTCCTGGTGGGCCCACCACAACACGAGACGAGTTGGCCCGGCACGCCTCGGAATGGATTCGAGCCTGTCGGCGGTGCCGGGCACTTGAATGACGGCTCCGGTGCGCTTCACAGGTCCCGCTGTTCGCGCACGCTCCCATTCGTTGAAAAGTCGCTGTCAAACGGGAGCGGTCGTTTCCATCAGCTCCTGTTTGCGCGAATTCAACTGTTCGCCGAGGCTCTTCAGATCTTCCGCCGAGAAGATCTTCTTCGCGCGCGGGAACATTTCCTTCTCTTCCTCGTCGGCGTGATGCTCCACCAGTTCCTTCAACACCTTCGCACGGCCGCTGAATTTCTCCGAATTGACTTCGGTGCCGAGCAGATCCGGCAGCACCAGTTCGCCTGCGGCACGGTGCTCTTCCAGTGCTTCGAAATAAAGCTTGTCGTTGTCCGCGTCGTTGCAGGCCTGCTTGAACGCCGGATAGAAGATTTCCTCTTCTATCTGCGTGTGTACCTTCAGCTCGACCGCGATTTTCTCCAGCAGCTCTTCGCGCGTCTTGCTGGCTCGTTCGGTGGTGTCGTTCAACTGCTTGAGAAGTTTGCGGACCTTCTGGTGGTCTTCGGTCAACAATGAGATCGCGTCCATGTGTATTGCTCCCTCGGTAGGTTCGCGGACGGTAGCTGCGGGTTTGCGCAGGAATCGTGAAGCCGATGTTTCGAAAACAACACGGTCAGCGCGCATCGCCTTTCGGAAAACGTACGCGTTCCGGCGCTTCGTTGAGCCGCTTCAGCATCTCCAGGATCAGCCGGCTCTTCACGCGGCCGGCCTGCTTGGGATCCACGAGATAGCGAACGGTCGCGTCCAGCCAGGTATTCGCATTCACGCGAAAATGCACGGAGGGCCGCTCCTGCACCTCGACCTCATCCACCGGCGTGCGCGCCAGCAGCTCGCGGTATTTCCGGATCTGCGCGCGCATGGCTTCGCCGACTTCCTCGTCTGCGGCCCGCTGCATCGCCTCGGTGACGAATTGCAGATCGGTGTCGTAGGCGACCTGAAAGGTGATCTCGTTCCATACATACGGAAACAACGCCCACGAGGAATTGATCACCGGCGTCGTCAACACGCGTGAATTGGGGAACTTGATCAGCCGCCCGCTGGGATGATGCTTGCTGTTGATCATCGGACCGCCGATTTCCCAAAGGGTCGTGTCGAGATAATTGACGTCGATGACATCTCCGCTGGAATCGCCGATGCTGATGCGATCGCCCACCCAGTACGGCCGCTTGGTGAGGATGTAGATCCAGCCGATGAAGCTGCCGAGCGGCGTTTGCAGCGAGAACCCGAGCACGATCGAGATCAGGCCCAGCGAAGTCAGCGCCGCGTACCAGTTGGCGAACAACACGGTCAGCGCGATCACCACCACGAGGGTGGCGAGCACCAGCTTGCCGATGCGCCGCACGTTGTAGCGCATCGCGACATCGGGAATCGCGCGCAGCCGGTTGTCCAGCAAGCGGTAGCAGGCGAGGATTAACGCGACCGCGCCGATCCCCAGCGCGACCCGTTCCAGGAAAGCGACAGCGCGCGCGGGCGCGGCCGGGAAGACATCCAGACGCAGCGCGGCATACGCGCCGCCGGCCAGAACGACGATCAGCAGGCAAATCCACCAGAACGCGAACGAAGTCCTCTGCGCTGGTGCATCCGCCGCATCGGCTTGCTCGCGCAGGTGGGTTTGTTGGTCATCCATGCAGCCGCCTCTCCCTCGAAGCGCGGCGCCTGCATCGGCCGGCGCTAGTGCCGGTGCGACTGGAGTTCGCGCTCCACGTCCTTCGCCATCACGCCGACCCTTTCGACCGCGGCGCGCAGCTCGTCGGGGGTCACGTGGAACTTCGCGCTCCAATCGCGCAGCTCGTGTTCCTGGTTGACGTTGATGCGGATGCGATCCGCTTTGCCGGTTTTGCTCCTGTCGTCGCTCATGTCCGCTTCCTTACGGTTTGGTCAACGCGGTCTCGTGACCGCCTTCGATCGCACGATCGGGATGATCGCGGTTCATCGCGGGCTTGAATGCCAAGTTCGGCGTGAAGAACGGGTCAACGCGGGGCAAGCTTCACGTCGGCCTCACTTGCGGATGTTTATTGCTTGCGCAGGTCCGATGCAGGAGGTGGTCATGGAAAGACTGAAGCAGGCCTTCCGCAGAAACGGGGAGCCCGGCAAGCAGAAGGGCGCGATGGGCTACGTGCTCGCGTGGCTGCTGGGTGTTCCGATTCCCATCCTGATCATCGTCGCGCTGCTGCGCGGATGTTCCTGATCGGACCCACCGGGAGACAGACATGGCGATTTCCGACAATGCGATCGTGACGCAGGAACACCCGGTGATGCGCTGGGGCGCGATATGGGCCGGCTGGCTGGTCGCTACCGGCATCGCCGCGCTGTTGTACGCATTCGGGCTGGCGGTCGGCTTCTCCGCGTTCGACCCGCACGATCCGGCTGCGGTCGCGCGCGGCATTTCCGGCGGCGCGATCACCTGGATGATCCTGACCTGGGCGGCTTCGTTGTGGCTGGGTGCGATGTTCGCCACCTGGTTCGACGGACGCAATGATACCGAGATGGGCGTGATCCGCGGTCTGGCGGTGTGGGGCCTGTCGCTCACCGCGACCACGCTGCTGATCGCCAGCGGCATGACGCATCTCACCTTCGCAAGCGTCGCTGTTGCGCCGACGGAAAACCTGCCCGCCCTGGATGCCGATACGGTGGCGCAGTACACCGCGCGCATCATGTGGACCGCGTTCGGCTGTGCGCTGGCGTCGCTGATCACCGCCGCGTTGGGCGGATGGCTGGGCGCGCACCACGTGCACCGCGTATATCACCTGCGCACCTACGCAAGACACGGTATCCGGTGAGGCGGCAGCCAGCTGCGGATCGTTGCGCACGTC
>DATFCO010000271.1:0-2378 GCA_035253005.1 Rhodanobacteraceae bacterium | reverse complement strand
GTACCGGATCTGGATTTGCTGGTCGCGCCATTGGGCGGCGGCGGACTGATGGCGGGAACCGCGATCGTGACGCGTGCACTGTCGTCCGCCACGCGGTTGCTCGCGGCGGAACCGCTCGGCGCGGACGACGGCTATCGCTCGCTGCAATGCGGCGAGCGCGTTACCGAAGTGGTGCCGAATACGATTTGTGACGGTCTGCGCGCCACGATCGGAGAAATCAATTTCCAAATCTTGTCCGCGCACGGCGTCGAAGTCGCGACCGCGGACGAGGCGCAGATACTCGCGGCGATGCGGCGGCTTTGGTCGCACCTCAAGCAGACAGTTGAACCGTCCTCCGCGGTCGTGCTCGCGGCATTGCTCGCGCAGAGCGATCGCTATCGCGGCAAGAGAATCGGTTTGGTATTGAGCGGCGGCAATGTGGATCTGGATGCGTTGCCGTTCCGCAATGATGCGGCGGAGTCTCGCTGATGTACGGCGACGCATTTCTTTCCTACGCGCATTTTCTTTCGATCTTTTTTCTGGCGTGGTTTCTCGGCCGGCAATGGCTTCTGCTGCGTGCCGGCTCCGCCGCGCTGGATGTGGAAAGGTTGGTACGCGCGGATCTGGGTTATTTCATCAGTGCAGGCTTGGTGCTGTTGACCGGCCTGGGACGGTTGTTTCTGGGCGTGAAGCCGCTGGCGTTCTACACGCACAGCAGCGCCTTTCATGCGCTGATCGGGTTGTTCGTGCTGGTGGGACTGATCTCGATCGTTCCCACCATGAGTTACCAGCGCTGGCGCCGTTACCGCCGCGAGGACGCGCGTTTCGAAATCCCCTCGCGCGAATGGCGCTGGATGCGCGCGCTGGTAGCGGTCGAGCTATTCGGCCTCGCGATCATGCCGCTCGCCGCGGTGTTGATGGCCAGAGGGATAGGTGGCTAGAACTTTCCTCGAAACTCCGTTCGCCCTGAGCGTAGCGCCGAAGGCGCGAGGTCAAGGGGGAAATAACTTGGAAAGAGCGCGTTTCGACGCCGCGGAGCTGCGCTCCGCTACGCTCAACACGAACGGTTTTTCATTTCGAGGTAGGTTCTAAGCACCAATATCCCGCAACCGCCTGCCCTCCATCAGCTTGTGTTCGATCTGCTCCAGCGACACTCCCTTGGTCTCCGGCACCAGTGCCCAGGTGAACAACAGGAACGCGGCGTTGAACGCGGCGTACAGCCAGAACGTGTTGGCGTTGCCGAAATTGTTGAGCAGGGACAGGAACGTGAGCGTGACCACGCCGGTGAGCACCCAATTGGTCACGGTGGACACGCCGATGCCGAAGTCGCGCCCTTTCAGCGGCTGGATTTCCGAGCACAGCGTCCACACCAGCGGGCCGGCCGAGAACGCGAATCCGACCACGAACACCAGCAGCATCGCGACCGCCAGCAGGCGCTCGGCTTGCGTTGTCATGCCGAGATGCATCAGCCAGCCGACGACGCCTAGCCCGATCGCCATTACCGTGAATCCGGCATACAGGATGGGTTTGCGGCCGAGCCGGTCGACCAGTCCGATCGCGATGAACGTGGACAACACGTTGGTCAAGCCGACGATCGCCGTGAACCACATCTGCGCGCTGGTGGCGTAACCCATGTCGGCGAAGATGCGAGGCGCGTAGTACATCACCACATTGATGCCGGTAAGTTGTTGCACGACTTGCAGAGCGATGCCGAGGAAAACCGAACGGCGGAAATTGTGGTTCTGCAGGAACAGCCGCCAGCCCTGTTGCGGCGTGCGCAACTGTTCGGTGATGTCCTCGATTTCGACGCGCACGATCGCGGGATCGCCGCGCAATTTCTGCAGCACCGCGTCGGCCTCGGCGCTACGCGTGCGCAGCACCAGCCATCGCGGACTCTCCGGCAGCCCCAGCACGCCCAGCAGGAACAGTGCGCCGGGCACGGCGATGATGCCGAGCATCCAGCGCCAGCTTTCGATGTAGCTGAAGCCGGTGTCGGAAAGGAAGGCCACGAAGATGCCGATGGTGATCATCAGCTGGTACGTCGAAATCATCGCCCCGCGTTTGTCGCGCGGCGCGATTTCGGCCAGATACAGCGGTGCCGTGAACGCCGCGATGCCGATGGCCAGACCCAGTACGAAACGCGCGCCGATCAGCGCATCCGGCGACCACGCGAACGCGCACAGCAGCGAACCGATCACGAACAGGCTCGCGCTGAAAATCAGCGAGCGCTTGCGCCCGAAGTGCACCGACAGCCACGCCGCCAGCGCGGCACCGACCGCCGCGCCCCAGGTCATGCTGCTGACGATGTGTTCGATAGCCGTATCGCTGATGGCGAAATCGCGCTTGATGAATTGCTGCGCGCCGGAGATCACGCCCACGTCCAAGCCGAACATCAACCC
>DATFCO010000270.1:0-2821 GCA_035253005.1 Rhodanobacteraceae bacterium | reverse complement strand
CTCGGCGTTGCGTTCGGCCAGTTCGACGAAACGGGCGCGTTCGCCGCGCACGCGCGATTTCAGTTCGACCGCATGTCCGGCGTGCTCGCCCAGCACCTGCGCCAGCAACTCCGCGTCGGGCACCGCGTGTTCCAGGATCAGCTCATCCGGCACCGGCTTGTCGAGGTAATACTGCGCCACGAATTCGCCAAGGATTTCTGCAGGCGTGGCGGACAATGCCAGCTTCGGAAAGAAATCGCGCGAACCGAGGCTCACGCCATTGCGGAAATACAGCACCGACACGCACGCCACGCCGGCCTCGCAACGGCAGGCCAGCACGTCCATGTCCGCGCGCGCGCCCTGCACGTAGTGATGCGCCTGCAGGCCGCGCAACGTCGCCACCTGATCGCGCAAACGCGCCGCGCGCTCGAAATCGAGATCAGTGCTGGCACGCTCCATTTCGCTCGCGAGTTCGTCGATCACCGCGCTGCTGCGCCCCTCCAGGAACATCGCCGCGTGCCGCACGTCGCGCTGATAGCTCTCGGTATCGATGTAGCCGACGCAGGGCGCGGTACAGCGGTTGATCTGGTATTGCAGACATGGCCGCGAGCGGTTTCGGAAGAAACTGTCCTCGCACTGCCGCACCTTGAACAGCTTCTGCATCAGGCTCAGGGATTCGCGCACCGACCATGCACTGGGAAACGGCCCGAAGTAACGACCTTTGCCGCTGCGCGCGCCGCGATGGAAGGCCATGCGCGGAAAATCCTCGCCCTGCGAGAGGAAGATGTACGGATAACTCTTGTCGTCGCGCAACATGATGTTGTAGCGCGGCTTGAGCGACTTGATGAGCTGCGATTCCAGCAGCAGCGCTTCGCCTTCCGTTCGCGTCAGCGTCACCTCGACGCGCGCGATCTGCGCGATCATCGCCGCGATGCGCGGATCCATCTTCGGTTTCAGGAAATAACTGCCGACGCGCTTTTTCAGGTTTCCGGCCTTGCCGACATACAGCAGCCCACCATCGGCATCGAACATGCGATAGACGCCGGGCGAGGAAGTGAGGGTGCGGACGAAGGCCTTGCCGTCGAAGGCCGCTTGCGAGGTCATTGCGCGATTTTACGCGACCAGCTACTCCCCGACCGGAATCCGCTCGACTTCGCCGCGTGCCATACGCACGCGCAGGATCTCGTGCGCGTTGCGGTCGGCGATCCATAGCGAGTCCGCGGCAAAGGAGAGTCCTTGCGGTTCGTGCAAGCGCCATTGCAGAGGCAATGTCGCGGTTTCGCCGGTGTGCACGTTGACCGTGCAAATGCGGTTGTTGAAGGTATCCGCCACGTATGCGGTCATGTCGTCGACGGCCAGTCCGGAAGGATGCGCGAAGCGCGCCTGTGTTCCCGGCCCGTCGCTGTTGCCGAAATCGTAAGGCGCTCCGCCCGCGAGTTTCGTCAACGCAAAATCGGACAACCGCAATTGTCGGATCGCGTTGCCCGCCGCATCGGCGATCAGCAGCGCGCCGGGCAGGGCGGCCAGCGCGGAAGGCTGCGCCAGACGCGCCTTCAAGGCCAAGCCGTCGCGCACGCCACAGCGGCCGTTGCCGGCCAGCCGGTCGAGCTTGCGCGTGTGCAGATCCACGCGCCAGATCTGATGCTGCCCCGCGAGCGCGACATAGACGCGGTCGCCCGCCACGGCAACCGCGGTGGGCGCGCTCACCGAAACCGGTTTGTCGTCGAGGTGCGCGGGCGTTTCGTAACCGCAGGCGCCGCTGCCGAGCAGCGTTTCCACTTCGCCCGCCAGCAGGCGGATGCGCCGCACGCAATGATTGCCCGTGTCCGCGACGTACAGCGAATCGCCCGCGATCGCCAATCCCTGCGGTGCGTTGAAGCCGGCGTCGCCGATGCGGCCGTCCCAGTAGCCTGCATTGCCCGAACCGAATTGCCGCAGCACGCGGCCTTCGTGCGTGCATTCGAGGACGCGGTTGTGGCCGGTGTCACTGACGTACAACCTGTCCGCGGTGGCGAGCGCGTGCGCGGGAAAACGCAGCGCCATGCGTGGTTCGGTGCGGAACGAAGACGGCGGCCCGGAAAAAACGCGCAGGTTCCGCTCGGCGGCATCCTCCAGCAGCGCGGCGATGGTGTCGTCGATGCGCCGCAGCGCGCCCTCGCCCACGAAGCGGCCCACGGCGCGGCCCTGGCAATCGATCAGCAAGACGGTGGGCCATGCGTCCACGCCGTATTGCTGCCATGCGCGCCACTGCGCGTCGTTGGCGACCGGGTGACGCACGTAGTTGCGGTTGGCCGCCTTCAGCACGATCTCGCTGGAATGCTGCATCGGATATTTCGGCGTGTGCACGCCGAGCACCACCAGTCCGTCGTGGTACTTGTTCTCCAGTTGCCGCAAACCGGAGAGCATGTTGAGGCAATTGATGCAGTCGTAGCTCCAGAACCACACCAGCACCACGCGTCCGCGCAATGCGGCAAGCCTGCACGGCTGGCGCGCGTTGACCCATTCCAGATCGTCGGGAAAATCCAGCACGTCCGGTGCGGGCATGCTGCGAACGGCTTGAATATTCATCTACTGCTCCGCGCCGGCGCCTTGCGCGGCGGCGAGGTCGGTCTCGGTGTCTATCCCTGCGGGAAAAGGTTCGGGTGCCAGCCGCACCGCGATGGAGAATCCGTGTTCCAGCGCGCGCAACTGCTCCAGCGACTCGGCACGCTCCAGCGGAGTCGGCTTCAGCGCTGCGAATTGTTTCAGGAATCCGGCGCGATAGGCGTAGATGCCGATGTGGCGCAGGAACTGTGCGTTCGAAGGCAATGCGTTGCGATCGCGTGCGAACGCATCGCGTGCC
>DATFCO010000269.1:0-7411 GCA_035253005.1 Rhodanobacteraceae bacterium | reverse complement strand
GTGTGCGAAAGAATCTGCCGCAGCGTGATCTTGTCGGCGTCGGTGAGATCGGGAAAGAATTTCGCGATCTTGTCATCGAGGCTCAACTTGCCCTGCTGCTGCAGGATCAGGATCGCCGCGGCGGTGAATTCTTTGCTGATCGAGCCGATGCTGTAGCGCATCGACGGCGTGGACGGTGTTTTCGGTTGTAGCCGCGCGTTGCCGTAGGCGTGCGCGTAGGCGAGCTTGCCGTCGCGCACCACCGCGATCGACGCGCTGGGCACGCCGCTCTGCTTGACTGCATCCGCGGCGATCTTGTCGATTTTCGTCGTGAGGTCGGAAGGCGTGCTGTCGGCACGCGCCACGGACACAAGCGGCGCGGCAAGCGCGAAGACGAAAAAAATCCGGCAGGTCGGACGCATCGCGCGGCTCCTCGTTCGCAAGACGAATGCAAACGATAGCACTTTCGCTTATGTCGTCATTCCGGACGCGGCGAAGCCGCGATCCGGACAAATTCGTCTGGAACGAATTTGGACAATCAAAGGTTGGCCCGAAGGGCAAAGTCCAAGGACGGACTTTGCAATCTGCTTCTGACAAATGAGAAGCAGATTCCGGGTTCCGCCGCGTGAAACCGCGGCGGCCCCGGAATGACGAATCACTGTATGCTTCTTAGAATCCCGAACCCCGGCTCTCACTCCGGCTGTGGTTCCAGCGCGCCTTCGCGTTCGCGTTGCGCGTGGTGATCCGCCGCCAGCAGCATGTAGAACGCCGGCACCACGAACAGCGTGAACAGCGTGCCGATGGCGAGGCCGGTGGAGATCACTAGGCCCATGTTGAAACGCCCCGCGGCGCCCGCGCCCGACGCGATCACCAGCGGCACCACGCCCAGCACCATCGCCGCGGTGGTCATCAGGATCGGACGGAGACGCACGCCGGCCGCATGCACGATCGCGTCGAACTTGCTCATGCCGGCGCGCTGCGACTCGTTGGCGAACTGCACGATCAGGATGCCGTGCTTGGAAATCAGGCCCATCAGCGTCACCAAGCCGACCTGCGTATAGATGTTCAAACTGGCGAACAGGTTGACGAAGATCAGCGCGCCGAACAGCGCCATCGGCACCGACACCAGGATCACGATCGGATCGCGCAGGCTGTTGAACTGCGCAGCCAGCGCCAGGAACACGATGATCACCGCGAACAGCAAGGTCGTGCCGAAACCGCCCGACTCCTGCATGAACTGTCGCGACTGCCCGGCATAGTCCACGTGATAGCCGGACGGCGCGACCTCGTTCAACGCGTCACGCAGAAACTGCAACGCGTCGGCTTCCGACATGCCGGTCGCACCGGAAATGGTGGCGGAGTTCAACTGCTGGAAGCGGTTGATCGAACGCGGCACCACTTCGCTCTTGATGCTGGCCACCGTCGCAGCGGGAATCACCGAACCGTCCGCCGCACGGATGTAGTAATTCAGCACCTGCTTCGGATTCAGTCGATCGGTCTGCAGCACCTGCGGAATCACCTTGTACGAGCGCCCGGCGATCGAGAAGTAGTTGACGTAACCGCCGCCCAGCGCCGCCCCCAGCGAACTGCCGATGTCCTGTTGCGTCAGGCCGAGGGAAGAAACCATGTCGCGGTTGACCTCCAGCGTGCTCTGCGGACGGTCGATCTTCAGATCGGAATCCACGAAGTAGAACTTGCCGCTGTCCTTGGCCTTCTGCAGCACGGCCTGCGCGACCTCGTTCAAGTTCTGAAACGGCTCGGTGGTGTTGATCACGAACTGCACGGGCGCGCCCTGCGCACCCGGCAACGCGGGCAGCGCGAACACGAACACCTGTCCGCCGGCGATATTGTTCCAGATGCCCTGCAGTTCCTGTGAGAGTTCGTGCGCGCTCTTGCTGCGCTCGCTCCACGGCTTGAACAGCATGCCGCCGAAGCCCTGCCCCGGCTGCACGATCTGGAACATCTGCTCGTATTCCGGCAGCTTGCTGCCCAACGCGAACATCTGTTTCGAATAGCCGAGCATCTGGGCAGCGGTCGCATTGGGCGGTCCGTTCAACTGGTAGAACACGAAGCCCTGGTCCTCCTCGGGCGCCAGTTCGGATTGCGAAGTCATGCCCAGCAGGAAGGTGGCGCCGGCGAGCAGGATGCCCATCACCACGATCACCTTCCATGTCATCAGGCCGCCGCGCAGACGGCGCTGGTAGGCGTTGTGCACGCGTTCGAACTGGCGATCGATGAACTGCACGAATCGCCCGCCTTCCTGCTCGCTCTTGAAGAAGCGCGAGCACATCATCGGCGACAGCGTCAGCGCGATGATCGCCGACACCGTCACCGCGCCCGCCAGCGTGAAAGCGAATTCGGTGAACAGCGCGCCGGTCAGACCTTTCTGGAAACCGATCGGCACGTACACCGCGACCAGCACCACCGTCATCGCCAGGATCGGCCCGCCCAGTTCGCGCGCGGCGAGCAGCGCCGCCTGCAGCGGCGACTTGCCTTCCTCCTTCATGTGGCGGTCGACGTTCTCCACCACGATGATCGCGTCGTCCACCACCAGGCCGATCGCCAGCACCAATGCGAGCAAGGTGAGCAGGTTGATCGAATAGCCGAGCAGCAGCATCACGAAGAACGTGCCGATCAGCGACAGCGGCATCGCGATCACCGGGATGATCACCGCGCGGAACGATCCCAGAAACAGGAAGATCACGATAGTGACGATCACCAGCGCCTCGACCAGCGTCTTGATCACTTCGTGGATCGAGGCGGTGACGAATTCGGTGCCGTCGTAGACGATCTGTCCGGTCAGGCCCGCAGGCAATTGCGCGCGAACTCCCGGCATCGCATCGCGCACGCGCTTGGCCACGTCCAGCACGTTCGCATCCGGCGCCACCTTGATGCCGACGAACACCGCCTGCTTGCCGCTGAAGGACACGTTGAAATCGTAGTTTTCCGCGCCGAGCGTTACGTCCGCGACGTCCTGCAGGCGCACGATCGCGCCGTTCTTCTGCTTGATCGCCAGCTGCTTGAACTGGTCCACCGTGTGCAGGTCGGTGTCGGCCGTGAGATCGACCGAAACCATCTGGCCCTTGGTGGAACCGACCGCGGCGAGATAGTTGTTGGCCGACAGCGCCTGATAGACATCCGCGGCGGTGACGCCATGCGCAGCCATGCGCGCGGGATCCAGCCACGCACGCAGCGCGAACTGACGGCCACCCAGGATTTCCGCGGTCTGCACGCCTTCGATCGCGTCCAGCTTGGGTTTGACCTCGCGCGCCAGATAATCGGTGACGCTGTTGGACGGCAGCGTGTCGCTGCGGAACCCCAGATACATCGCGTCGATGGTTTCACCCGTGGCGACCGACAACACCGGTTGTTGCGCCTGCGGCGGCAGCTGGTTGCGCACCGAACTCACCTGCGTCTGGATTTCGGTCAGCGCCTTGTTGGCGTCGTAATTCAGCCGCAGCGTGGCGACGATGGTGGAAACGCCGCTGGTGCTCGATGAAGTCAGGTAGTCGATACCTTGCGCCTGCGCGATCGCCTGCTCCAGCGGCTGCGTAATGAACCCCGCCACCGTTTGCGCATCGGCGCCGTAGTACGCCGTCTGCACCGTCACCGTGGCGTTCTCGGTTTTCGGATATTGCCGCACGGTCAGGCTGGTGACCGCGCGCAGACCGAGCACCAGGATCAGCAGGCTGACCACGATGGCGATCACGGGTTTCTTGATGAAGAGATCTGTGAATTTCATGTCAGGCTCTTGCTATTTCCTTCTCGCCGCTTGCGGGGAGAGGGGGCGTAAACGCCGTGAGGGGCACGCGCGCGTATTGATGCGTCAGTCTTCCTGCGGCGTCGGGTTGGGGTTGTCGGCGGGCTTGAACTTGTTGTCCACCTTGATCGGCGCGCCGTTCTTCAGCTTCAACTGGCCGCTGGTCACGACCTGCGTGCCTTCTTGGATGCCGCTGACGATCGCCACCTGGTCGCCGCGGGTCTGGCCGGTCGTGACGAAGGTCTGCCGCACCACCAGCGTATCCGGCGGCGGCGTCTGCGACTTGTCCTGCTGCTTGCCGTCGCTCTTGGGCGCGCCCGCATCGGTACTGTTGCCGTTCTTGGCCGCTTCCTCGGCCCGCACCTTCTCGAATTCGCGTTCGGTCATCACGACGTACACCGTTTCGCCATACGGGTTGTAGACGATCGCAGTCTGCGGCAGGGTCAGATAGCGCGTCTGGCCGCCGACATCGACGCTGACATTGGCGAACATGCCCGGTGTCAGCACATCGTCCTTGTTGGGAACGGTGGCTTCCACCAGCACGTTGCGGGTGTCGTTGTCCACCTTGGGATTGATGGCGGTCACTTCGCCATCGAATTCGCGCTTGCCGAACGCATCGAGGCTCAACGCGACCTTCTGGTTGGGATGCAGACGCGAAAGTTCGCGCTGCGGCACGTAGAAGTCCACGTACAGCGGATCCATCTGCTGCACCGTCACGATCGTGGTGCCGGCGTTGAGATACGCGCCGGGATTCACGGTGATGATGCCGGCGCGTCCGTCGAACGGCGCGCGCAACTGCTTTTTGTCGACATTCACTTCCTGCTGGGCGACCGCCGCCTGCTTGGCCTTGTAGTCGGCCGCGGCATTGTCGTAATCGGCCTTGCTGATCGCCTGCACCGCGAGCTGCTGTCTGGCGCGTTCGAAAGTGACCTTCGCCAGTGCGGCCGCGGCCTGCAACTGATGCAACTGCGCCACGTCCTCACTATCGCGCAGTTGCAGCAGGACCTGCCCTTTCTTCACCTCATCGCCGGATTTTAGGTTCACGGCGGTGACGAGACCCGAAACATCCAAGGCGAGGTCGGCGCCCTGCACGGCGCGCAACGTGCCGACCGCGGAAAGCGCAGGCTGCCAGGGCTGGTATTGCGCCGTGGCGGTGGTGACTACCGCAGGCGGCGGCTTGGGAAAGCTGGCGATCATGCGCATCACCAGCAGCACCTTGATGCCGGCGATGATGGCGATCAGCACCACCACGCCGATGATCATCAGGATCATGCGCTTCTTCGTGCTGGGTTGCTTGATGTACTCGGCGCGTGTGGCCATGTGCTGGTTTTCCTCTGCGATCATCCCTGATCGCTGCAATCAGGGAGCAAGTTCAAGCTTGATGTTCTTTCTTGTTGGAAAGTCCAAAAGTGGCCATCCATGGCCACACTTTTCAAAAAAGCTATTTCTCCGTTGGAGAATTGTTTGAAGCGACGTTTCGGTCCGCGCCGTTCCAGCCGCCACCCAGCGCGGCATACAGCGCGGCGGTGTCGGACAAACGCGCGGCGCGCGCCTGGATCAGCGCGATGCGTGCCTGCTGATACTGACGCTCGGCATCCAGCAAACGGAGGTAATCGACGGCACCGACCTGGTACTGGCTGCGCACCAGATCGAGTTGCTTGGATGCCGATTGTTCGGCGGTGTTCTGCGCGGCCAGCCCTTGCGCGTCGAGGTCCAGCGCCTGCAGCGAATCCGCGACGTTCTGGAACGCGGTCAACACGGTCTGCTGCCAGTCCGCCACGGCCGCATCCATCGCGGCCTGTGCCGCGCGTTTCTTGTGCAGCAATTCGCCGCCGTGGAAGATCGGCTGCAGCAGGCTCAATCCAATCGACCACGCGCCGGTACCGGCGGAGAACAGGTCACCCGATTTCAGCGCCTGCGATCCGCCGCTGCCCGACAGCGTGATCTGCGGCAGCATGTTCGCGATCGAAACGCCCACCTGCGCGGTCGCGGCGTGCAGTTGCGCGCTCGATGCGCGGATGTCCGGCCGCTGTTCGACGATCTTCGAGGGCAGACTGACCGGCACGTCTTGCGGCAACGTGACATTCGCCAGTTCGATCGGCTGCAACTGCAACTGCGCGGGCGGAATGCCCAGATAGGTCGCCAACTGGTTCTGTGTGGCGGAGAGCTGCTTGCGCAACGGCGGCAGGGTCGCTTCCGTGGCCGCCAGTTGCGAACTCACCGCCAGCGTGTCGGACAGCGATTTCGCGCCGATCTGCTGCTGCTTCTGCGCGATGTCCAGTTCCTTGCGCAACGAATCGGCGATCTCTTCCGTCGCGCGTACCTGCTCGCGCAGCGAGGCTTCCTGCAACGAGGCGGTCACGACATTGGTGGCAAGGATCAGGTAAGTGGCATCCAGTTGCGCGCGCTGGGCATCGGCCAGCGCGGATTGCGCCTCGATGCCGCGGCGCACGCCGCCGAAGATGTCGAACACGTAGCCCACGCTCACGCCCGCGTTGTAGACGGTGAACGGGCTGCTGCTGGCACCTGCGGCGGCGGCACCGAATTGCGCGGCGGATGCCTTCTGCCGCGTCGCGCCGACGTTGGCGTCGACGGAAGGGAACAACGCACCGCCCGCGGCCTTGGCATTCTCCTCGGCTTCGCGAAGCGCGGCTTGCGCGGAGGCGATCGTCGGCGAATGCTGCAAGGCCTGTTGCACGCGACGGTTCAACTCCTCGTTGCCGAAAGCAGTCCACCAGCGCTGCGGCACATCCTGACCTGCGAGGAAGCGCTGCGCATCGCCACCTGCCGTGTCGGTCGAGGCGGTCTGCGCCGGCAGCGGCTGGGCGGTGTAGCGATCCACCGCCGGCGCATCCGGCCGATGGTAGTTCGGCCCGACCGCGCAGCCGGCGAGCGCCAATACCAAGGCGCTGGCCAGCGCCCGTTGCGCCAGCGTGGAAAACGGATTGCTCGGGATCATGGGGAGTCGGGAATCTCGCGCCGAAGCGGGTCAGGGGGTGCCCGGCATAAATTGAACCGGCCGGTAAAGATATTGGAAATTATTTTCAAATGCAAATGTTGTCCGGGCTAGGGCCATAAGTACCGCGATGCCACGATGACATTCGTCATGCATGGAGACAGGCACTCCGAATTCAATGACGCATGTTCGATGACGAATGTGACCGGACCGTTTCGACATCGATGCGGGCCGTGAAGATTCAACCCATGACCAATGCCATGTTGACCCCGGGAGAAAGGTCAGCGGTGCCCTTGCGCCAGATACTCGGCGCTCTGCATCTCGATCAGACGGCTGGAGGTACGTGCGAACTCGGCGCGCAGGCGTTTGCCGTCGTAGAGCTCGATCGCAGGCGCTGCGGCGGACAGCGCGAGCTTGACGCGCCGGTCGTACAGCTCGTCGATCAATTGCACGAAGCGGCGCGCGGCGTCCTCGTTCAGCGGCGTGAATTGCGGGACGTCGGAAATCAGGATGGCCGGAAACTCGCGCGCCAGCTCGACGTAATCGGCCGAACCGCGCGGACCTTCGCACAGCGCGGCGAAATCGAACCACACGACGGCGCGGGCCGCGCGCCGCACCGGGATTTCGCGTTCGTTGATGCGCAACGCGCCGCCCTGCCGTGCGGGACCGCGCGCCAGGCTGTCGAACAGCGCGGACAAGGCGCGCTCGGCCTCCGC
>DATFCO010000268.1:0-2295 GCA_035253005.1 Rhodanobacteraceae bacterium | reverse complement strand
CCGCCGACCACACCGGCGATCATGCGGTTGTGGCGAGAGCGGCGAAGCGGCGGATGCGTGCTCATCGACTAATACTCCGTTCGCCCTGAGCGTAGGCGCGCAGCGCCGGAGTCGAAGGGCATCTTCGTCTAGTGTGCTTCGACTCCGCTTGCTTGCGCAAGCTACGCTTAGCACGAACGGATACTTTTCACTGCGTGCGTTCGCTCAGCCATTGATGGATCGCCGGCGGCACTTCGCGTTGCGCACGGCCGGAGACGTAGATGCCGATGTGGCCGCCCTTGAATGCGAGCTGGGTGTAATCCTTGGTGCCGATGTGTTCGCCGAGCGGCCGCGACGCCGACGGCGGCACCAGATGATCCTGCTCGGCGAAGATGTTGAGCACGGGAATGGTGATGTTCTTCAGGCTCACTTCGCGCTCGCCGATCTTCAGCCCGCCTTTCACCAGCTTGTTGCCCTGGTAGAAATCCTTGATGAACTGGCGGAAGGCTTCGCCGGCTTGATCGGGCGAATCGAAGATCCACTTCTCCATGCGCAGGAAGTTTTCCAGTTCGGTCTTGTCGTCGAGGATGTCCAGCATGCCGATGTATTTCTGCTGGTTCAGGCGCACCGGTTTCAGCGTGAGATAGCACCAGTTCATCAGATCCGCCGGCACGTTGCCGAGCGTATCCACGAACAGGTCCACGTCCATGCCGCGCGTCCAGCGCGAGAGCATGTTGTCCGGCGTGTGGAAATCCACCGGCGTGACCATCGTGATCAGGTTC
Organism: Rhodanobacteraceae bacterium; assembly: GCA_035253005.1. Classification (GTDB taxonomy): domain Bacteria; phylum Pseudomonadota; class Gammaproteobacteria; order Xanthomonadales; family Rhodanobacteraceae; genus 66-474. The sequence continues at coordinate 1,534 of DATFCO010000268.1, read as the reverse complement.
TGCAGCTTTTCCTGATACAGCGATGCGAAGCACAGCGAGAACGCACCACCCTGGCAGATGCCGAGCAGATTGATCTTCTTCACCCCCGCGTGTTTGGCCACCGCGTCCACGCAACGGCGGATGTAGCCGTTGATGTAATCGTCCAGCGTCAGCCAGCGGTCGGCGCCGTCGGGATAACCCCAGTCGATCAGATACACATCTTCGCCCAAGCCAAGCAGGTTCTTCACCAGCGAGCGGTCGTCCTGCAGATCGACCATGTATGGGCGGTTGACCAGCGCGTAGCAGATCAGGATCGGCGCCTTGGCAGTCGGCTTGTTCTTGCCCTTGAAGCGATAGACGACGACCTTGTCCTCGCGGTAGATCGCTTCCTTGTCGGTGGCGCCGTAGTCCACATCCTCGACTTCGCGCAGCGTGCGCATGCCGGCGGCGAGCTTGCTCTGCGCGCGCAGCGCCTCGTCCAGTGCGCGCGCGGGATCGATGCGGATCGGTTCCATGTCGAATCAGCCCTTGCGTGATTTCTTGACGGCGGACTTTCGTGAGGTCGAGTTGCTCGCAGCGCGCGCGCTGTTGTTCTTCAGCTTTTCGATTTCCGCTCGCAACGACGCGAGTTCGGCGGCCAGCTCGTCGCGCTGCTTCAATTCGCGCCGCACTTCATGCAGCCGCTTGCCCATGCTGTCGATTTCGGTGCGCGTGGGCATGCCGAGATCGGTGGCGACGCGCTCGACTTCTTCCTGTACGTGCTTGCGCACGCGCATTTGCGCGTTCACCAGCGCGCCATAGACTTCACGGAATTCGTCGGACAACGCGATTTCCGCGTAGGCATCCTCGGCGGCGTCGACCCACAGGTCGTAAAGCGCGCGCACGGAATCGATCTGCCGGCCAGGTTCGGTACGCTCGGCCAGCTTGTCCTCGAACAGCTCGAACGCGCGTGCGCTGGCGCGCGCCAGCAGCGCGTTGTAGCGGTTCGTCTGCTGCTGCTGATCCAGCATTGCTTGCGCGAATTTCTGGTAGTGCTCCTGGTGTTCGCGCAGATAACCGAATGCCGGCATGCCCAACAAGGTTTGCGCTTCGCGCATCCAGGGCTCGGCGCCCTTGCTCAGATCCTCGATGCTTTTCGCGCCCTTGCCCGCGACTTCGCGCAATGCGCGCGCCAGCGGGTTATCGAACAGCGACGCATCCGCACCGGGAAAATTGAAGGACTCGCGCAGCGTGTCGGTCCAGGCTTTCGCATCGAGCGCGTCGCTCCCGTTCGCGCTTTTTGCAGCCATCGATTGCAGCAACGAAAAATACGATTTCGCACCAGCCAGCAGACGCTCGACGATTTCGCTTTGCGACCCGGATTGCGAGAACATGCGCGACCACTGCTCCAGGCCTTCATGCCAGGGCGTGACCTCGGCTTGCGTGGCTTGGGTCGAAGTTTCGAATGCCTTGCGTGTAGCGTCGTTCCACGCATCCCAGTAGCGGCGCGACAGCGCCTGCCAGTCTTCGAATGCGCGCGACGGATCGGGGCTGCTGGCCATTGCGGAAAATCTCT
>DATFCO010000267.1:0-2992 GCA_035253005.1 Rhodanobacteraceae bacterium | reverse complement strand
CGCGGCGCGCTGCCATTCGCAACGCGGCGCATCGGGTTCACCATCGAACGCTAGCACATCGAAGCGGCAGGGCAACGCCGCGAACTGCGGGTGCGCCTGCAGGAACAATTGCGCGGCTTTCATCAGCCGCTCGCGCTTGGCTGCTCCGACCGACGCCGCGCCGCCGCCGAACGCGCCGTGTCTGCGATAGCGCACTTCCACGAACACCAGCGCCTCACCGTCGCGCATCACCAGGTCGAGTTCACCGAAACGCGTATTGAAATTGCGCGCGACCGGACGCAAGCCGGCATGCTGCAGATGGGCGAGCGCCTGCTCTTCGAATGACGCGCCGGAAGCGCGCGTGTTCACTGCGTCGAAGAGGCCGGGGCGGGCGTGCTGTCCATGCCGGCCGCGACAGGCCGCGCGATCCCGTTCTGGAAGCTCACCCAGATCGGCACGCGATGCACGCGGCCCTGTTCGTCTTCGGTCAACTGACCGGTGGCGCCCGGCAGGTACGTGCCCGGATGCGTGCGCAGCCAATCCAGATACGGCGTCAACGCGTAAGCATCCATGCCGAACGCGAACAACCGCGCCGCCGCGTTGCGCGCATCCGGCAATTGCGCCGCGATCGTGCCGTGATCGGGCAGGCCGGGCTGCGCGTCGAACAGCCACGGTGCATCACAGAATTCCACACCATCCAGATCGTTGTCCGCAGTGGCGTTGTCGCCGCCTCCGTAGACCAGCGAGGTCGCGAACACCGGCTGCGTGGCGCCGGCCAGTTTCAATTGCGGCATCAGCAGCCGCGCGGTCTGTGCGCGCATCAGGAGCAGGATGCCGCTGCCCTCGCCGGCGTTGGCGAGAGCCGCCTTGACCTGGTCCGAGTAGTCCACGTTGCCGGTGGCCAGTTCGGTCTGGCTCGTCACCTGCCCGCCGAGGCTTTCGAATTGCGCTTTGAATGCCGAGGCCGCGCGTTTGGCGCGATCGTCGTTCGAAACGAAAACGATCGCCTGCTTCACGCCGCGCTCGCTCATGTGCGCGGCGGCCTGCGCGCCTTCCGCTTCCGGCAACAAGCCGAATTCCGCGCTGCCGGCAGGCGGCGGGACGTTGTTGTCAGGATGATTGAGCGCCAGCAACGGAACGGGCAGCGAGCCTTGCGCGAACATGCCCGCCACGCTGTCGCGGCTGAGCGGACCGATCACCAGTTGCGCGCCGTCGTTCACGGCCTGCTTGTATGCGGCCAGGGACTGCGCGGGCGTGCTGCCGCTGTCATAGCTGCGCACGTCGGGGCGCGGCGAATCGCTCTTGTCGTCGAAATAGGCGGTGAAAAAACCTTCGCGCACCGCAGCGGCCGGCACCGCCAATGCGCCATCGGTCGGTAACAGCAACGCGATCTTCGAGGGCATCGCATAACCTTCGCGCTGCGCCGCCGCGCCTTCACCGATTTGCGTGCCGACCGGATGATCGAGTTGCGGCAGCTCGCGCGGCAGCGCTACGCCCATTTGTTCCAGCGTGGCGCGTGCGTAGGGTTTCAGCGGGTCGCTTTCAGAGAGCGTGTCGTAACGCGACTTCAACTGATCCTTGCCGAGCGACCCGAGCAGATCGCGAATCTGCTGTTCGTTTTGTGCGCGCTGTTGGCCGTTCAACAAAGGCGATAATTGCGCACGCGTGCGCGCGGCGCCCCAGTTGTCACCGGCGAGCTCCTGTTTCTGCGCTTGCGATTCCAGCAGCGGCGCCTGCTGTTCCGGCGGCAACGACGATTGGGTCGGCGTTTCTTCTGCCGAAGGGCGGGTCAGCAATTGGCCGACGCTCGCGCAGCCGGCGAGCAGCGTGATGGCGCACAGCCAGATGCAAACCAATCGGGCCGCTGGAATCCGGATTCCGCGCATCGTTGCTGTCCTCGCCTTCCTTTTCCACGATCATAGCCCAATGCGTCCGCGCCAACGGTGACCTTGAATGAACGTCAAGAAATCCGGCGTCCTGTGGCTCGTCGCCACGCCGATCGGCAATCTGGAAGATCTTTCGCCTCGCGCACAGCGTTTGTTGCGCGAAGTGAAATTGATCGCGGCGGAAGACACGCGCCACAGCAAACCATTGCTCGCTCATTTCGGGATCGGCACGCTGCTGACGCCACTGCATGAACACAACGAGCGTGAAGCGATCGCGCCGTTGTTGGCGAGATTGCAAGCAGGTGAGGACATCGCGCTGATTTCCGATGCCGGCACGCCGCTGATCAGCGATCCGGGTTTTCGTCTGGTGCGCGCGGCGCACGAATGCGGAATTCGCGTCAGCACCGTGCCGGGGCCGTGCGCGGCGATCGCGGCGTTGTCCATTGCCGGCCTGCCGGGCGATCGCTTCGTATTCGAAGGATTCCTGCCCGCGAAAGCGCCGGCGCGCCGCGCGCGTTTGCGCGAGCTTGTGCATGAATCGCGCACATTGGTGTTGTACGAATCTTCGCATCGCATCGCCGAATGCTGCGAGGATTTGTGCGACATCTTTGGTGCGCAGCGCGAAGCGCGGCTGGCGCGCGAACTGACCAAGCTGCACGAAACCGTGCTGGGCGAAACGTTGGGAGAAATCGCCGAACGCGTGGCCGCCGATGCGGACCAGCGTCGTGGCGAGTTCGTCCTGGTAATCGCCGGTGCGCGCGAACGAGGCGACGGCAAACTCGCCGAAGGACGCCGCGTCTATGCATTGCTGCGCGAGGAACTGCCGCCCGCGCAGGCGGCGAAACTCGCCGCCGCGATCAGCGGCGCGCCGCGCAAGGCGCTTTATGGGGATTGAGTTCCGGCACTGCTAAAATTGCCTGCGGAGTCGGCCGGGCAGTCGCGTCGTTCGCAAGAACGTCGAGGAAAGTCCGGGCTCCGCAGGGCAAGGTGCCAGGTAACGCCTGGGCGGCGCGAGCCGACGGAAAGTGCAACAGAAAGATACCGCCGAACGATCTTCGGATGCGTGGCAAGGGTGAAATGGTGCGGCAAGAGCGCACCGCGAGTCGGGCAACCGACCGGCACGGCAA
>DATFCO010000266.1:0-6002 GCA_035253005.1 Rhodanobacteraceae bacterium | reverse complement strand
GGCGAAGCTGCGCGACCGGCCCGTTCCGACGTTGAAGAGTCCGGTGACCGCGGGATGATCGAGCAGCCACAGGATCACCTCGGCGCAATCGCCGACATAGACGAAGTCGCGCTTTTGTTCGCCGTCGGCGACATCGGCGCGGTGGGACTTGAACAGCATCACCTCGTCGCCGCGGGCTGCCGTTGCGTAGTTGCGCGCGATTACGCTGCGCATGTTCCCCTTGTGATATTCGTTCGGGCCGTACACGTTGAAGAATTTCAATCCTGCCCACTGCGCCGGCAGCTTTTCGCCATCATGGACGGCGCGCGCGACCCGCCGGTCGAACAGGTGCTTGCTCCAGCCGTACAAATTCAGGGGGCGCAGTCTGGCCAGCGCTTCCGGCGAAGGATCGTCGTCGTATCCCTGCTCGCCGGCGCCGTAGGTTGCGGCCGAAGAGGCATAGATGAAGCGCTTGCCTCGTTCGGCACACCATTGCCAAAGTTGCCATGAGAGACCGAAGTTGACCCGTACCAGCAGTTCGGAATCGCGAGCGTCGGTCGCGGAGATGGCGCCCATGTGGATTACCGCGCCCAGCCGGTCCGCGTGTTGTTGGAGCCACGTCGTCAAGTACTCGGGATGGAACACATCCCGAAGTTCGGCCTTGGCGAGGTTCCGCCATTTGTCGTCGTCTCCCACCGGATCACACACCGCGACGGGTTCGCCGCGTTCGGCCAGCGCCGCGACGACGTTGGAGCCGATGAACCCGGCGCCGCCGGTGACGAGAATCATGCACTGGCCTCATCGCACCGATGCCTGCGGAACTTCTCAAGCAGCTCGCTTGCGAGGAGCGCGATCTCCTCGGGATTCTTGCCGTTCGTCACGAGTGCCCGGCTTCCACGTCCGTAGGGTGCGTATTTCGAAGCATCGGTCACCGAAAACAATCCGATGGTCGGCACGCCGCTGGCGCTGGCCAGATGCATCACTCCGCAATCGGCGCTCACGAAGCACGTCATGTTGGAGATCACCGCAGCCACCTTGCGCGGGCTGGGCGACGAAAAGGACGGAAGGTCCATCGACAGGCGAGTGCGGCCATCCGGTGGCGCAATCTCGACGATGGCGCAGCCGGGATGCTGCGCTTGCATTTCACCGATGAAGCGGCGCCACCAATCGTTGCCGTAGCATTTGGCGCCGGTCGCATCGGCAAATATTCCGACAATCGTTTCAACGCCGGGCTTGCCTGCGGTTTCGAGCAACAGATCGAGTTCTCTTCGCGCGATTTGCCGCTCCTCGGCTGAAAGGTTGATGTCCAGAGGCGGAAACGCGCGACCGGCGTCCAGCGAATGACGCGCCGCCGCGCGGCGGACCAGGTACACCGGCCACTGCGCCATGTGGCGGGGCGCGCGGCGCATCGCCGCGGCTTCTTCCGGATCGGCCGCACGCGGGTCGCGCGGATTGCCGATCACGCACCTTGCTCCCGCGATGACGGCCAGAAGGCGGCCCGACTGCGAGGCTTCGCAGGGGTCGATCACCAGATCGTAAGAAGCCCGCCGGATTTGCAAAACGGTGCGAATTGTCGCAACGGGTTGGCGAACCATTCGTCTGGACAAGCTGTAAATTCGCGTCACACCCGGGAACGATTTGAACAACTCGGCGCCGTCGCGACCCGCCAGAACGATATCGATTTCGGATTGCGGAAAAATCCGCTGCAATTCGATCACCAGTGGCGTCAGCAATAACAGATTCCCGAGGCGATGATTGGGACGGCAGATGAGTATCGTTCGAATATCTGCTTCATGCAGGTCGCCCGTGATTTTCGACTGCCTTTTGCGGGCGCGAAAGAATGGCTGCATCGCCCGCCGGACGATGTGGCGCCGCAATTCCTGGTAATGCGCCGAATCGAAAATGTGTTGAGCGCTGCTCACGGGCTGCACCGCCTTGATTATCCGCGGTGGCGACTTTGCAACCGCTCACTTTCGCGATGCTTTCAGTTTTCTGAGCTGCAAGAACACTAAGGAGAGGCTAAGTTTCGTTTGCTATTTTCCAAGCGCCAGCGCGCGAGCACGTGCGTTCAATGTCTTAAATTTCCATTGTTGTCGGCATCCGGATATCTCGTTTTCCGGTGAATTCAGGCACGGCTCCCGTGATGCGAGCGTCGCAAGCGAATTCGTTCTCCACGCCTAAGGATTAGCAAAGAGACGGAGCGCAGGCTGAGACCTTCTTGCAGGAGGTAACAGTCATGAGCGGGAATGCAGTATTCATCGGCTCGATCGCACTCGCGCTGGGGGTTGCGACTGTCTCGGCAGCCGCGGGCGTCGATGCCGAAGATCGCGCCGAGGCCGCAGCCGTCTTGAAGGCCCCGATCACACCGACCAAGGCCGTGCAGATCGCCGAAAGCGACGGCGGTCGCGGCTATGCGTTGGGCATGGAATCGACCAGGAAAGGCAACTGGTACGAGGTCGAGGTATTGCGCAATGACACGCCCACCGAGGTGCGGATCGATCCCGTCAGCGGCAAGGTGCTTGGAAGCGGTAAGGCGCATGGAGAGGACGCCGCGAACGCTCACGCGCTGGACAAGAGCGATCTCACGCTCTCTGCTGCGATAGCGCAGGCCGAGCGCACGGGCGACGGCACCGCGATGGAAGCGACGTCCATGGGCAGCGGCGCCAACGCGAGCGTCATCGTCGACATCGTGCGAGGCAAGCAGATCTCGCACTATCGCGTTTCCATGATGGATAGCCAGATCCACGCGATCAAGACCAGCCAGGGTGCGGGTTGATTGCAGGGCTATATCGACTGGCTTTGACGGAGCTATCCCGCAGGCTGGTCGCCACCGAGGAGCGGCCTCCGGCCGACCGATTGCTCCGCCGAAGTACCCGGCGGGCGCAAGCATGAAACTTCTTCTCGTCGAAGATTCGCAGCGCCTCCGTGACACACTCGCGCGAGGATTGCGGGCGGATGGATTTGCCGTCGACGCCGCGCAGGACGGAACGGAAGCCGTCGGGTTTCTGGCTGCTTCCGATTACGACCTGGTGCTGTTCGACATCGGCGCATGGCGAGTGAACGATGTCGAAGCACTGCATGCGGTGCTCGCCGGTGGATCGCGCTCCCGGCCGCATGTCATGGTGCTCTCCGAGCGCGATCAATTGGCGGACCGTATCGATGCGTTGAACGCGGGCGCTGATGACTATCTGGTCAAACCCTTCGCCTTCGAAGAAGTGATGGCCCGTCTGCACGCCCTGGCGCGACGGGGCTGAGCGCGCTTTAGGCTTGCATATGAAACGAAGCGAATTCCGCCGTCATGACAGAGGGCATGTTTGCACGGCAATGGCTCAACCATTCCAGCCACTCGCTGAGTACGATCAGGGTCCAGATCGCACGCGCGTGGTCTTGCCGTCGCTGTTGATGTTCCAGCAATAGTGCCAGTGCAGCGTTCGTGTCGATGCCTGTGTTCGCCAGCTCGAGAGCGCAAAGCCGCGAACGAGCCCATTGATGCAAGGGGCCGCGCAACCACGTGGACAAGGGCACCGAAAGTCCGCGCTTGCGGCGCGTCACCACCCACCGCGGCAGATATCCAGCGGCGTAGCGCTTCAGAAAGGGCTTTGTGGTCAGTCCCCGCACCCGCTCGCTCGCGGGGAGCGTCGCGGCGAATTCGATCACTTTGCGATCCAGAAACGGAGCCCGAACCTCCACGCCATGCAACATTCCGCCGCGGTCCGCTTTCGCGAGCAATCCTTCCGGAAGCGAATGGGTGAAATCGTAGCGTTGAACTGCATCGAGCAGCGTTGCAGGATCGTGAGGAACGTCGCCAACGGGTGACTCGATACCGAGACGGCGCAGCCATTCCTCGGAAATGTTTGCGGTCCAGGAGCAGTGACGTGCCATTCCATTTTGTTGTCCGTGCACGAAACGCTTCAACAGAAAAGACACCGCGACCTTCTTGTCGCTGACGGGCAAGGCGTCGATTCCACGGCGCACCATCGAACGCACCGCGCGCGGCAGCCGCTCGTAAGCGGGAGCCCAATGCGCGCCCAAGTAAGTCGGATATCCGGCGAACAGTTCGTCGGCGCCTTCACCGCCCAGCAGCGTGCGAACGTCGCGGGATGCGCGTTCGGCGATTCCGGACATGGGAATCCACGCGGGATCCGCGATCAGTTCTCCGGTATCCGTAATCAGTTTGCGCAACGTGTCCGGCAGATCTTCCGCGGCAACTGTTACGGAAATGAAAGGGCAACCTAGCTCGCGCGCCACACGTCGCGCCTGCTCGCCTTCATCGAACGAGCTTTCAGCGAATCGCACGCAGTAAGCCGGCGGCACATCGCCGGGGCGCACTTTGCGCAGAACGGCGGCGATGAGAGCCGAATCGAGCCCGCCGCTCAACAGCACACCGTAAGCGACATCCACGTCGCTTTGCTTGTGGACGGCGTCCTTGAACACGCGATCGAAATCGCTGGTCGTTGGAGGTGCCGCCGTTTTGTCCCAGGAGAAATTCCAATAGCGTCGCGCGCGGACGCCGGAAGCGTCCATCACGACCCTCTCTCCGGGACCGAGCTTGCGAACGCTCTTGAGCGGACTGGCGGGCGAGGGGCAATAGCCCGACCGCAGAAATTGCGCGAGATCGGTTTTGTCGATTTGTGCGGGCACGAGCGATGAGGCGAGCAAGGCCGCCAACTCGGACGCAAACACGATGCTTCGCCCGGCCGCGTGATAGTACAAATGCCGCTCGCCTGCGCGATCCCGGGCCAGGATCAGGCGCTGCGAACGCGCGTCCCACAAGGCGAGGGCGAATACGCCGCGCAGGCTGTCCAGAAAATCCAGTCCTTCTTCCAGATAGAGAGGCGGGATGACCGCCACGTCCGTCGACAACTCGATCTTGTGACCACGTTTGGCGAGCGACAGCCGCAATTCGCGGTGGTTGTCGATTTGTCCATTGCACGCCACCACGATGCCGGCGGGATGTTCGAGCAGCGGCGGCTGCGGCTGGTCGATGCCTCGAATGGCCAGGCGATTCGCGGCCATGACGATCGGAGGCCGGATCAGAAAGGCCTCTCCGTTCGGGCCGCGATGACGCATGGCTTGCAGCATCCGCCGAACCTGGACCGCTTCGACGGAAAGCGAGCTGTTTTCTCGCGCGTCCAGATTCAATATGCCGCTCAATCCGCACATTCAATTGGCGCTCGTTCCAAAAGTCATGGCGAATGTCCGCTCTTCGCCAGCTCCAGCGAATGTCGTTCCCATTCACCCAGTCTGGCCGCTTTCGCCGACGGACAACTCGACAACCCGAAGTCGATGCCGCGATCGATCACGAGCAGCGCCGATCCGGAACGATGCAGCGCGTCGCACAACGCGGTGCGACCCTGCGATGAATCCCACGCGATTCCATAGACCGGTTTGCCGAGGTAGAGCCGGATGCCCCACGGGGTGTTCTCTTCGATGTCGTAGTCGACCGCCGTGTCTTCGACGAACACGACGGCGGAGTAGGCGTTCGGATTGGCTGCCGAAAGCAGTCGGCGCGCGATGGCCCGGTTGTCGAGGGATGGATGCACTCCGTAGGCGAACCCGGCCTTCAGCGCGAGCAAGACCGCGATCCAGGCGAGCAACCCGATACGCTGCGATCTGCTGCGCAGATCGATCCTGTTGCGCAAATCGAGCGCGAACGCCAGCGCCAAGGGGATGAACAGCGGAAGCAGATACAACGGCAATCGCGACTGGGCCAGGCAAAACACGACAAAGGGAACGAGGAACCACAATGCGAGCAGCAGTCGGATCGAGCGTTGATTGTCTGCTGCGATTTTCGATCTTGCTGAAAAGAGGCCGGCGCATGATCTGCCCAGGCTGCGCCACCACGGGGCCGATCCGAACACGATGGTTGGAAGGTAAACGGCGGCCCACTTTATCGGACCGGAATTTCTGTGCTGCGCGGAGGTAAAGATGCGGTTGTAAACCTCTCCGTGCATGAAGTAGTGCAGCGCCCACGGGATTCGCACGACGACGATCGCGTACCAGCTCAAGCCGATCACGAGAAA
>DATFCO010000265.1:0-5655 GCA_035253005.1 Rhodanobacteraceae bacterium | reverse complement strand
CGTGCGCGCGATGGCGGTAATGACACATCAGCGTGCCGTCGGAGCGCTCGGGCAGGTAGAACTCGCGCCGCGGATAGCCGTAGTCCACGAACAACGCCGCACCGCGCTGCATGTTCTGCGTGATTGCCTCGACCCACCACGGCAATTGCGGCAACGCTTCCGAACGGTAGCCGTCCGCGAACGCACCGAGCTGGCGCTGCAGATGCCGCACCGCGCCCGCGACCAGTGCATCGGCCGGACGATCGATGCGCGCGAAGTCTTCCTGCGCATCCAGCACGATGTGTTCTTCGAAGATCCCGTCGTCGGCTATCGCGAACCGCGTCACCGGCAACGCGTCCAGCACCTCGTTGGCGAACAGCACGCCCGACCACGCCTGCTGCGGCGGACGGTCCAGCCATTGGATGCGCATGAACAGTTCCGGAGCGAGCGCATCGCGCAACAAGGCAAGCTGGCGTTCGCGCAGGTCCGCGCTGGGTTCCAGCGACCAATAGTGCTGCGGCAACGCGTCCAGCGCTTGCAGTTGTCGCAGGCAATCGCGAGCGAAGGCGCCGCTGCCGCCGCCGAGTTCGAAAAACACCGCGGCTTCTCCGCACGCGCGCAGCACGGGAGCCAGTGCCCGCGCGACGCAGCGCGCGAACAGCGCGCCCAGTTCCGGCGCCGTGACGAAATCTCCTTCTTCGCCGAACTTAAGTTTGCCGGCGCTGTAATAGCCCAAGCCGGGTGCGTACAGGCAACGCTCCATGAAGCGCGAGAACGGCATCGGACCGCTGCCCGCGATCTCCTCGCGGATCAGCGCCGAAAGTTTCTGCGAATGCGCCAGTTCTTCGGCACTGGGCTGGGGCAAGGGGTCGCGCGGTGTGGCAACGTTAATGGCCGTTCGTCCTGAGCGTAGGCGCGAAGCGCCGAAGTCGAAGGACATCATACGACCGCTCGCAACCCTGACTACGCTTCGACTTCGCTCGCTGCGCGAGCGTAGTTTATGCTGAGCTTGCCGAAGCGCTCAGCGCGAACGGGTTGATGCAAAGATGCTTCGATGATGACTTCGCAAAATCCGGTTGCCCTGATCACCGGCGCGGCGCGGCGCGTCGGTGCGGTGATCGCGCGCACCTTGCATGGCGCGGGCTACGACGTCGCGCTGCATTGCCATCGTTCGCGCACTGAACTGGATGCGCTGATCGCCGATCTGGAATCGGCGCGCAAAAATTCCACGCTGGCATTGCAGGCCGATCTCATCGACAGCGCGCGATTGCCAGAGCTGGTCGAAAATACGGTCGCGCGCTTCGGCAAGCTCGATGCGCTGGTCAACAACGCCGCGACGTTTCATCCCACGCCTTTCGGCACGATCACCGCGCCGCAGTGCGACGAGTTTTTCGCGACCAACGCGCGCGCGCCGCTGCTACTGGCGCAGGCCGCTGCCACGCATTTGCAACGTTCGCAAGGCAGCATCGTCAACATCATCGACATCTATGCGCAGCATCCGCTGCCCGGTTACCTGCCCTATTGCGTCAGCAAGGCCGCACTGGCGATGGCGACCGTCGCGCTGGCGCAGCAACTGGGACCGGACGTGCGCGTGAACGGCGTCGCACCCGGCAACGTGCTGTGGTCGGAACAGTCGATCGAGGACGAAGCGATGGCAACGATCTTGCAGCGTACCGCATTGAAACGGCAGGGTTCGCCGCGGGACATCGCCGGTGCGGTGCTGTGGCTGTTGCGGGATGCGACGTACGTCACCGGCCAGATCCTGCGTGTGGACGGCGGAAGAGGGTTGTCGATTTGACGCGACGTTCATGTCTTCTTGAGCCGCGACCTGCCAGATTGCATTGCATATCGCCGGACCGATCGCCATGAACGCAGCAACGACTACAGCCATCGCGGTGCCTTCCGATACCAGCGGCATCGCACGCACGATCCTGAATTTTCTCGGCGAGATTCCGAGCAGCGCCGAACCGCCTTCGGTTTCGCCGCGCATGCGCGCCGAAGCGATTGCCGCCGCCGCACGCCGGCGCGCGTTCATCGCTTCCGCTTCGCTGTCGCTGCCGCCGGGTCCGCTGGGCTGGGTGACGGTGCTGCCGGAGCTGGTGGCGATCTGGAAGATCCAGGCGAAGATGGTGGCCGACATCGCCGCCGCCTACGGACAATCCTCCACGATCACGCGCGAACAGATGCTCTACTGCCTGTTCAAGCACACCGCGGCGCAAGCGGTGCGCGATCTGGTGGTCCGCGCGGGAGAACGTTTCATCGTGCGCCACGCGACCGCGCAGGCGCTGCGTGTCATCGCCGAGCGGATCGGCGTCAAACTCTCGCAACGCGCGTTGGGTGTGGGGCTCTCGCGCTTGTTGCCGCTGGTGGGCGCGGCGGGTGTCGGCACTTATGCGTGGTTCGACACACGGCAGGTCGCGCGCACCGCGATCGCGATGTTCTCGCACGAGGTCGAATTCGTCGAGGCCGCGTCGCGCAGCATCGAAATTCCCGCGAAGCGGATCAGGCTGGATCAATTGGCGCGCGAGGCTGGGCTGTAGCCTTCAGTCCGCGAGCAGGTTGACATCGAGCCGTCCCGGCGATTCGTCCCGCTTCGTTTTTCCAATGTACGCCCACAAAGCGCCGATCGTCTTGCCGCTTTGCGGCTCGATCAATTGGGGCGCGATCTCGCTGAGCGGCGCCAGCACAAACGCCTCTCGCAATTCCGGCCGCTCCAGCGTCTGGCCGCCCACTGCAACGATATCGATATCAAGCGTGCGATCGGCGTAACGCGGGCCGCCGCGCACGCGGCCTTCGCGTGCCTCCAGCGCGTGCAGCCAGCCGTTCAATGCTTCTACATCGAGATCGGTTTGCAGGCCGGCGGCGAGATTCCAGAACGGCGGACCTTCGAACCCAACCGCGGCGGTTTCGTACACCGATGAAACCTGCAACTCGCCGAAGCGCGCGCGCAGTTCGCGCAACGCCGCGCGCAGATGTTTTTCCGGTTCAAGATTGGAGCCGAGGCTGAGATAGAAGCGGTGCATTCAGGCCGGCCGCGTCCCGCGTTCCACTATCACGCCCACCGATTTTGCGCCACGCACCGCGCCGGGTTTCGAAAGTTTCAGCCGCAGCCACGCCACGCCGAATTCCTCACGCAGGATTTGCGCGCAACGTTCGGCCAACGTTTCGATCAACTGGAATTGCGAGGCTTCGACGAAAGCGATCAATCGTTTCGATACCCGCTTGTAATCCAGCGCATGTTCGATCAACTCGCTGGTGGCGGGTTTGGTGTTGTCGAACGCCATCTCGACGTCCAGCGTGACCGGCTGCCGCACGCGCCGCTCCCAATCGTAGATGCCGATGACCGTTTCGATCGTGAGGCCTTCGATGAAGACGAGGTCCATAAAAGCCGGGCCGGGGGATGAGTAGCGGGGGCGCGAAAACCGATTGTCGCCGCAATCGTGGAACCTGCAAACAAGGGACAACTTCTCGAACACTTCAAACTTGCCTGGTGGCGCGGCAGCGCGGCCCCGCTACCCGTCCCCAATCCCTTTTTAATCAGATCGCCGCCAGCGATTCCAGATCCCAGCGTGGCCGCACGCGAATTTCCGCGTTTTCGACCTGCCCGGCCGCCAATCGCAGCGCACCGGCCAGCGCGATCATGGCGCCATTGTCGGTGCAGAACACCAGGCGCGGAAAATAGGTGCGGAAACCTTCGCGCTTCCCGGCGTCCGCCAACTGCGCGCGCAATTTGCGATTGGCGCCCACGCCGCCGGCGATCACCAGCTTGTCGTAGCCCGTCTGGGCCAGCGCGCGGCGGCATTTGATCGCCAGCGTTTCGACGATCGCATCCTCGAATCCGCGCGCGATGTCGGCGCGCGTCTGGTCGCTTTGATCCGAATCGCGCCAAGCCAGCAGCACCTGCGTCTTCAAGCCGGAGAAACTGAAATCCAGCCCGGGCCGGTCGGTCATCGGCCGCGAGAATTTGTACGCATCGGGCCGGCCGGATTCGGCGGCCTTCGCCAGATGCGGGCCGCCGGGATACGGCAGGCCCATTAATTTTGCGGTCTTGTCGAAGGCTTCGCCTGCGGCGTCGTCCAGCGTGTCGCCGAGAATCCGGTAGCGACCGATCGCTTCCACGCCGACCAGCATCGAATGGCCACCCGAGACCAGCAGCGCCACGAAGGGCGGCGACAAGGGTTCCGTCCCCGGCGCAGGTTCTTCGAGCAGCGGCGCCAGCAGATGGCCTTCCATGTGGTGCACGCCGATCGCCGGAATTTCCAGCGCCCACGCCAACGCGCGGGCAAGCGATGCGCCGACCAGCAGCGCACCGATCAGGCCCGGCCCGGAGGTGTAAGCTACACCGCCCAAGTCGCGCACCGACAGATCTGCCTCGTCCAATGTCTGGTGCAGCAGCGGCAGCAGCTTGCGGACGTGATCGCGGCTGGCCAGTTCCGGCACCACGCCGCCGTATTCGGCGTGCAGGTCCACCTGCGAATACAAGGCGTGCGCCAGCAACCCGCGGCCGGGCTGGTAGACCGCCACGCCGGTCTCGTCGCAGGAGGATTCGATGCCCAGTACGGGCTTTGAAAATTCGCTTGTGGACACGCTATACTTCGCGGCTCGCCCGGGTCGATCCGGGCAGTCTAACCACTGTGGAGCCGATATGCCCAGC
The DNA here is from genome assembly GCA_035253005.1 of Rhodanobacteraceae bacterium. GTDB lineage: Bacteria > Pseudomonadota > Gammaproteobacteria > Xanthomonadales > Rhodanobacteraceae > 66-474. The sequence goes on along the minus strand of DATFCO010000265.1, from coordinate 1,022 downwards.
GTCAAGGTTCGCGAGAACGAACCCTTCGAAATCGCCCTGCGCCGCTTCAAGCGCACCTGCGAAAAGGCCGGCGTGCTCGCCGAAACCCGCAAGCGCGAGTTCTATGAGAAGCCGACCCAGGAACGCAAGCGCAAGCGCGCCGCCGCTGTGAAGCGCCACCTGCGCCGGCTGTCGCGCGAAGTGACGCGCCGCGAACGGTTGTATTGAGAACCTGCGCAACGCACACCAACGGCCGGCTCGCCACGCGATGCCGGCCGTTTGTTTTTGTGGCTCACGGTTTCGAGGATGACTGCGATGAGCGCCCTGAAGACCCGTCTCACCGACGACATGAAAGCCGCGATGAAGTCCGGCGACAAGCAGCGGCTGGGCACGATCCGGCTGGTCCAGGCCGCGATCAAGCAGCGCGAGGTGGACGAGCGCATCCAGCTCGACGACGCGCAGGTGCTGCACGTGCTGGAGAAGATGCTGAAGCAGCGCCGCGATTCGGTGACGCAATACGAAGCCGCGCAGCGCGAGGACCTGGCTGCGCAGGAACGCTATGAAATCGGCGTGATCGAATCCTATCTGCCCGCGCAGTTGTCGGAATCCGAAATCGACGCATTGATCGCCTCTGCCATCGCCGATTCGGGCGCGACCTCCGCCCGCGACATGGGCAAGGTGATGGCGCTGCTGAAGGAACGCGCCGCCGGCCGGGCCGACTTCGGCGCGCTGTCGCAGAAGGTGAAGGCGAAGCTGGCAGGCTGAACCCGCGTCAACCGGCGTTCTCGCCGCGTGCAGGCGAAACCTCGCCGAAAGGGATTTGCACCACACTCGCGTGGATACGGTGAAGCTGCGCGTCATGACGCAATCGATGATCAAGCAGGCGGATTTCCTGTTGCGCGGCGGACGCGCAGGCGTGCTGCTGATCCACGGTCTCACCGGCACGCCCGCGGAGATGCGCTTCGTCGGCAAGGGCCTGCATCGCGCGGGTTATACCGTTTACGGCATGCAACTCGCCGGACATTGCGGTTCCGAATCCGATC
>DATFCO010000264.1:0-2202 GCA_035253005.1 Rhodanobacteraceae bacterium | reverse complement strand
GCGCAATACAAACCGGCGGTGATTCCCGCGGCGGCGTCTTCCGTTGTGCGCTGAGTGGACTGCTTAGTGAGTCTCACGCTTCTTTCAGATATGTGTAGCCCGTGAGCCCCGTTTCCAGCGCGGCTTGCAGCCGTTGCGCTTCGCCGGACGACAACTGCGCGGCGGCGATCTTGTCGTGGTATGCCGCGCGCAGGTCGTCGAGTTTGTAGCCGACATAGTCAAGCAGCATGTCGGAACTGTCGCCGCGGCGCAGGCTGTCCAATTTGAAACCATTCCCGTCGATGCGCACGTTGACGGCATCGGTATCGCCGAACAGGTTGTGGATATCGCCGAGGGTTTCCTGGTACGCGCCGACCAGAAAAATGCCCAGGCGATATGGTTCGCCTTCGCGCAATTCGCGCATCGGCAGGCTGACATCCAGGCCTTCCGAATCGACGTATTGATCCACGCGGCCGTCCGAATCGCAGGTGAGATCGGCCAGCGTGCCGCGGCGCGTCGGTTTCTCGTCCAGCCGCGTCAGCGGCAGGATCGGGAACACCTGATCGATGCCCCACACGTCCGGAATGGATTCGAACACCGAAAAATTGCAGAACACCTTGTCCACCAGTTTGGCGTCGAGCTGATCCAGCACCTCGCGGTGCGCGCGCTCTTCCGGTTTCAATCTCGTACGCACGCCGTGCGCGATCGCGTAGAAGAAATCATCCAGCTTCGCCCGTTGCGCGAGATCCAGCGCGCCTTGCGCATACAGCGCCTGGCCTTCGCCCAAATGATGTTGCGCCTCGTGCCAGACTTCCAGCACCGGTCGCTGATCGAGCGCGGCATACGTGTTGCGCAAGGCACGCAGCACAAGCGGCTCATCATTTGACGCCGAAGTCACTTCGCCCAACGGCGCGCGTTCGACTTCACTGACGTTCACCACCAGCACCGCGTGATGCGCCGTCATCGCGCGTCCGGATTCGGTCAGCATGTGCGGATGTTCCAGCCCCATTTCCGCGCAGGCCGCGGCCAGCGGTTCGACGATCGCGTGCGCGTATTGATCGAGGTCGTAGTTGATCGAGCAGTCGCTGCGCGAACGCGTGCCTTCGTAGTCCACGCCCAATCCGCCGCCGACATCCACGTGATCCAGCGGCATGCCGAGCTTGCGCAACTCGGCGAAATGGCGCACCGCCTCGCGCATGCCGTTGGCGATGTCGCGCAGATTGGAAATCTGCGAGCCCATGTGGAAATGCAGCAGGCGCAGCGTGTGCGCGAGGTTCGCTTCCTTCAATTTCGATGCGAGGATGAGCAACTGCTTCGGCGTCAGCCCGAACTTGCCCTTGTCGCCGCCGGTGTTCTGCCATTTGCCCGCGCCGATCGAAGCCAGCCGCACGCGCACGCCAAGCTTGGGTTCGATGTTCAACGCGCGCGATTGTTCGATCACGTGTTCGAGTTCGGACGGCTTCTCGATCACGATCACCACGTCCAGCCCCAGCTTGCGACCGATCAGGGCGAGACGGATGTATTCGGCGTCCTTGTAGCCGTTGCACACCACCATCGAACCGTCTTGCGCGAGACCCAGCACCGCCATCAGTTCCGGTTTCGAACCGGCTTCCAGACCGAATCCTTCACCGCCCGCCAGCGTGCCAGCCACCGCACGCTGCTGGTTGACCTTGATCGGATACAACGCGGTGTAGCCGCCGGAATAATTGTGCGCAGCCATCGCGTTGACAAATGCCTCACGCAATTTCGCACGGCGATCCAGCAGGATGTCGGGAAAGCGCAGCAGCAGCGGCAGGCGTGCGCCCAATTCCTTCGCGCGCGCGACCGCTTCATCCAGCGCAATGGCCGACCCGTTCGCGCCACGCGGTTGCATGACCGCACGGCCCTTCGCATCAATATCGACATAGCCATCGCTCCAGTGTGCGACCGAATACATGCGGCGGGCTTGATCGAGGCTCCAGTCGGACATCGGGGTTCCAGATTCGAGGGAAAAAGGGCCGCGCGACGCCGTTTAATGCGCGGTCGACAACGGCTTGCTATCGTACCGTGATGGCGGCGCGCAAGGACCAGCTCGCGACCTATCGGCGGAAACGGGATTTCCGGCATACGCCCGAGCCCGCGAGCACGCCGCGCAAGCGCCAGGCCGCTGATGCTGGCGAGCGGCGCTTCGTGATCCATCTGCATCACGCGCGCCGGCGGCACTTCGATCTGCGTTTGCAAATC
>DATFCO010000263.1:0-2650 GCA_035253005.1 Rhodanobacteraceae bacterium | reverse complement strand
GGCAGGAATCCACGGAAGCGCGCGCACATCCGCGTTGAAGTCTGGCTCTGCGTGTCGTGATTCGCTGCGCTTTCCATCGCGCAAGCATAGCAGTGCGTCAACGCCGGTCTTTTTCGAGTTCCTGCGGCGTCGTTTTGTATTTGTACGCGCACAGGTCGCGGATCGGACACAACGGACATTTGGGTTTGCGCGCGACGCAGACGTAACGCCCGTGCAGGATCAGCCAGTGGTGCGCGCCCAGCTTGTATTCGTTCGGCACCACGCGCAGCAGCTTGTCTTCCACTTCGCGCACGGTATTGCCGGGCGCCAGTCCGGTACGGTTGCAGACGCGGAAGATGTGCGTGTCCACCGCGATCGTGGGTTCGCCGAACACGGTGTTAAGGATTACGTTGGCGGTCTTGCGGCCCACGCCCGGCAAGGCTTCCAGCTCTTCGCGCGTGTGCGGCACCTCGCCGTGATGCCGCTCGATCAGCATGCGGCACATCGCGATGATGTTCTTCGCCTTGGCATTGTAGAGACCGATCGTGGCGATGTATTTCTTCAGGCCGCGCTCGCCGAGCTTCAAAATCTTTTGCGGCGTGTTCGCCACCGGAAACAACTTCGCCGTCACCTTGTTGACGCTGGCATCGGTCGCTTGCGCGGACAGGATCACCGACACCAGCAACTCAAACGGCGTGTGGTATTTCAGCTCGGTGGTGGGTTCCGGATCGAGTTCGCGCAGACGGCGGAACAGCTCGGCAACGTCGGCGCGTTTCATCGTTCTTCCTCGCCGCGAGCGATTTTCCGCAAGGCTTCGCGACGCACGCGGCCGCGCGCGATCGCCGCCAGCACTTCGTTCTTGTCCAGCGTCTGCACCGCAGACGTATCAGGTGTGGCGCGCACGCGTGGTTGACGCCCGGCATCGCGTTCCATGCGTTCGCGTCGCAGGCGCTCCTCGCGCGCAAGAAAGCGTGCTCGCCAGAAATCCGCTTCGGCGCGCATGCGCGGCGACAACTGTGCTTGCGCGCGCCGCATGCGACGGCGCAGCATCATCGCCGCGCAATGCGCCACCAGCGCGTGGCTGCGGTTTCGCAAACATTCAATGAGGCGCGTCATGTGAGGATTCTGCGCGCGCGGAACGCCGCAATTCCAGCAGATCGATCGTGGGCGGACAGTTCAGCCGCACCGGTGTGCCGGTGACACCGACACCAGGGGTGACGAACAGCTTGCCGAGCGGCGTGTCGTACAAACCGTTGATGTAGATTTCGTCGCGATCGGCCTTGAACGTCATCGCGGTGATCCACGGCAGCGCGACTTGTCCGCCGTGCGTGTGGCCGGCCATCGCCAGCAGAAAATCCGCGCCGCGCAATTCGCGCAACGAATGCGGCTGGTGCATCAGCACCAGCAGCGGCTTGTCGTGCGGCAGCGCACGCAGAAAAGCGGTGTCGTCCAGCGCAGTCCAGTAGTCGTACAAGCCCGCCAGCCGGAACTTCGGAAAATCCAGTACGCGGTGTTCGATGAAGATCACGGGTGTGCCGGCGAGCGCCGCGCGGATCCTGTTTTCCAGCGGCGGCCCGGGCAATTGCACGTCGTGGTTGCCCAGTACCGCGTACATCGGCTTGTTCAAAGCTTTCAGCGGCGCCAGCGCATCGGCCAGATCGCGCGGCGGATCGTAGGTGAGGTCGCCCGCGAACAGCACCAGATCGACGTGCATCGAATTCAGCTTGTCCACCATCTGTTGCAGCTTGTCGCTGCGCGTGAACAGGCCGACGTGGATGTCCGACACCAGCGCGATGTTCAGATCGACCGGCGCGGGAATCGCGGTGGTGCGCACCACCAGCAGCCCGGGTTCGACGAAACGCGCATAGACCGCCGCCAGCGAGAGCAACAGCACCAGCGCCGCGCCTGTGGCACGACGGTAATAGTGCCGGTGCGCGCGATCGATCAGGATCAGCGCGGCCTCGGCGATAAGCGGAAACAACAGCCACGAACCGTGCAACATTGCGAGCTGCAGGAACGCTTTCCAGCGGTTCTGCGGCTCGATGATGAAGCTCGGGAATTCCAGCGCCGGCCACAACGCGCAGAACAGGCCGAGTGCGATCAGCCACAGCGCGAGGCGCACGTACCAGCGCGAGAGCCGGATTTTCGGCAGCAAGCTGATCATGCCGCGTGCGGCAAGGAAGGCCGCGCGATGTCGCGCGCATCCGGCTGCGCCGGAACCATGTCGATGCAATCGACCGGGCAGGGCGGGATGCACAGCTCGCAGCCGGTGCACCATTGCGGAATCACCGTGTGCATCAGCTTGGCCGCGCCGACGATCGCATCCACCGGGCAAGCCTGGATGCATTTGGTGCAGCCGATGCAGACGTCTTCTTCAATGATCGCCACGCGCGGAGGCATTTCGGCACCGCATTCGGGATCGAGCGGTTGCACGGGTTGCCCGGTCAATGCCGACAAAGCGCGGATGCCGGCTTCGCCGCCCGGCGGACAGCGATTGATCGGCGCCTCGCCGCGTGCGATCGCTTCCGCATAAGAATTGCATGTCGGATAACCGCAACGCGTGCATTGGGTCTGCGGCAGCAGCGCGTCGATGTGTTCGGCCGAGGGCCGCGCTTCCGGTTGCCCGGCTGCTGCGCGCAGCACCGCGGCCAGCACGAGCAGGATCACCAGC
>DATFCO010000262.1:0-6629 GCA_035253005.1 Rhodanobacteraceae bacterium | reverse complement strand
CGAGACTATTTGAACGACCGCGTGTGCAGGCAACGTGACGCAAATATGGCGAAGCGCTGACGACGGTTCCTGCTGATTCAGTTGAGCTGGATCATCTCGAAATCGTCCTTCGTCACGCCACAATCCGGGCAGGTCCAAGTGTCCGGAATGTCTTCCCAGCGCGTGCCAGGCGCGATGCCTTCCTCGGGCAGGCCGAGCTCCTCGTCATAGATGAAGCCGCAGACCACGCACATAAACTTGCGGTAGGCCTCGACGGACGTTGCGCTGGCGCCGTTGGACATGATCACTGGAGGTGGGGACTTGGCTGTATTGTCGCAAGTCACGCCGCCGCATGAAAGCGCGCATAGCAGCGTGCATTCAGGAGTGCCGTTCGATGTTCCATTCGTTGCTGCGCCGCCGCGGGCTGTATGCGATCACCAATGGTCCGCGCGGCGATCTGCTCGTTGCGGCGCAAGCGGCGCTGGAAGGCGGCGCGACGTTGCTGCAATACCGCGACAAGACCGAGGATCGCAAACGGCGGCTGGACGAGGCCACGGCATTGGCGAAACTGTGCACGCGTTTCGACGTGCCGTTGATCGTCAACGATGACATCGAGTTGACGCGTGCGAGCGGCGCAGCGGGTGTGCACTTGGGCGAAGACGATCTCTCGATCGCGCAAGCCCGCGCAGCGCTCGGCGATGACGCAATTATCGGCGTGTCCTGCTACGACTCGCTCGCACGCGCGCGCGATGCGGCGATCGCAGGCGTGGATTATCTGGCCTTCGGCGCGTTTTTTTCTTCGCCTACCAAGCCGAACACACGGCGTGCCACACCGCATTTGCTGCGTGCTGCGCGAGAATTTGGCAAGCCGCTGGTGGCGATCGGGGGCGTCACGCCCGACAATGGCGGGGGGCTGATCGCTGCTGGCGCGGATTACCTTGCCGCGATCTCGGCTGTTTTCGGCGCGCCGAACATCTGCGCGTCGGCGCGGCGCTTCGCCGAATTGTTCGTTACCACTTGAACCATGGGCACCAATCACGAACTGTTCCAGCGCGCACAGACCCTGTTGCCCGGCGGCGTGGATTCGCCGGTGCGCGCATTCAAATCGGTCGGCGGCGAACCGTTTTTCACCGCGCGCGCACAGGGTGCTTACCTGTGGGATGTCGAGGGCAAGCGCTACATCGATTACGTCGGCTCATGGGGGCCGATGATTGTCGGCCACAACCATCCCCGCGTGCGTGAAGCAGTGGGCCGCGCGGTGCGCGATGGCTTGTCCTTCGGCACACCCTGCGAAGCCGAAGTGCGACTGGCGGAAAGCGTGCGCGCGTTGATGCCATCGATGGAAATGCTGCGCTTCGTCAGCTCCGGCACCGAAGCGACCATGTCGGCGGCGCGGCTGGCGCGTGGGGCGACCGGCCGCGAGCGCATCGTGAAATTCGAAGGCTGCTATCACGGTCACGGCGATTCGTTCCTGGTGAAGGCAGGTTCCGGCGCACTTACCTTCGACGTGCCCGATTCGCCCGGCGTGCCACGCGCGCTGGCGGAACTCACCTCGACCTTGCCTTACAACGATATCGACGCCGCGCGCGAACTGTTCGATCGCCTCGGCCATGAAATCTCTTGCGTGATCGTCGAACCCGTCGCCGGCAACATGAACTGCATTCCGCCGCGCGAGGGTTTTCTGCGAACGTTGCGCGAGTTGTGCACGCAGCACGGCGCGCTGCTGATCTTTGACGAGGTGATGACGGGCTTCCGCGTCGCGTTAGGCGGCGCGCAAGCGGTGTATGGCATCACGCCGGATCTCACCACACTCGGCAAGATCATCGGCGGCGGCATGCCCGTGGGTGCCTACGGCGGGCGGCGCGACCTGATGGAACGCATCGCACCGAGCGGGCCGATCTATCAGGCCGGCACGCTTTCCGGCAACCCGGTGGCGATGGCGGCGGGGCTCGCAATGCTGGAACTGATCCGCGAACCAGGTTTTTACGATGAACTCGATCGCAAGACGCGGTTGCTGACCGATGGCTTGCTCGCGTGCGCGATCGAAGCCGGCGTGCCGTTCTCGTTCAACCGCGTGTGTGGCATGTTCGGTTTGTTCTTCCACAATGCTGACCCCTCATCCGGCCCTTCGGGCCACCTTCTCCCCGACGACCGGGGAGAAGGAAATGCTGAGCGGCCTGCGGCCGCAAATGTTCATCGGGTCGAAACCTTCGCGCAAGCCATCGCCTGCGACATCGCCGCGTTCCGGCGTTTTTTCCACGCGATGCTGGATCGCGGCGTGTTCCTGGCGCCCAGCGCGTACGAAGCCGGCTTCATTTCTTCCGCGCACGGCGAACAGGACATCGCCGACACGCTGGAGGCTTCGCGCGCTGCCTTCCGCGCCACAGCCGGTTGATCCGTGTGTCGAGCTTTACACATATAATGCTTCACTCCCTGGCGGAAGCGCTCATCATGCGGTGAGCCGCAGTCGGCGGCACGCATGAGGAATCGGAGATGAAACCCCTATCGCTCGCTTGCGGTGTGGCATTGGGCCTCGCAGTCGCCGCTGCCGCACCTTCCGCTGTGGCACAAGAGCCCGGTGCGGCATCTGCATCGGCATCCAGCACCACCACCGCGCCGAAATTGCACGCCGCGCTGCGTTCGCTCTGGCACGGCCACATCGTCAACACCCGCGCCTACGCGATGGCGGTGAAGGACGGCAAGCGGTCCGAGGCAAAAAAAGCCGCCGATGACGTGGTCGCCAATGCGAAGCAGATCGCCGATGCGGTCGCCGGTTTCTATGGCAAACCCGCCGGCGAACAGATGCTGAAACTGCTGGCCGGTCACTGGGCCGGCGTCAAGGCGTTGACCGACGCCGAACACAGCGGCGACAAGGCGGCGCACCAGAAAGCCATGCAGGATCTCGCGCAGAACGCCACGGCGATCGCCAAGTTCCTGGCCGGTGCGAACCCCAATCTGCCCGAGGCAACGGTGCAAGGCCTGTTGATGATGCACGTGGCCGATCATGAAACCCAGATCGACCAGATCATGGCCGGTGACACCGCGGGCGAAGCGCAAACCTGGACGCACATGCAAGCACACATGAACACCATCGCCGATGCGCTGGCAGATGCGATCGCCAAGCAATTCCCGTCCAAGGCCTCTTGAACGCGTTGCCCGCCAGATCGCAACCCGGTGAAACGCAGCGGCGTCTGTTGCGCCGTCTGCTGCAAGCGCCGCAAGGTGCGACCGTGGAAGAGTTGTGCAACGCGCTGGGTGTTACCCACAACGCGGTGAGACAACACCTCACCGCGTTGATGGCGGCGGGCTTGGTCGAACGCGGCGAGGCGCGTCCCAGCGGCGGCCGCCCGCGCGCGGTGTACGTATTGCTGCCTGCCGGTCGAGAATTGTTCCCGCGCAATTACGCCTTGATCGCAGGCGGCCTGCTCGATCATCTTTACGCGAGCGCCGGCGCGGGCGCGGTGCAGTCGATGCTCGCCGAGATCGGTACGAAACTGGGGAAAGCCGCCGCGCAAATCATCGGCGATCGCGACGATCCGCAAGCGGTCGCCGCCGCGCTCGCCGAACAGCTTGATGCGCTCGGCTATGAGGCACAGGCGTTGCGGCGCAGCGAACGCGGCGAAGTCGAAGCCTGGAATTGCGTGTTCCACGCGCTCGCGAAAGCGCATCCGGATGTCTGCCGCTTCGATCTGGCTTTCATGCAGGCCGCCACCGGCCGCAAGATCCAGCACACCGATTGCATGTTGCGCGGCCGCGCGGCCTGCCGCTTCCGGATCGGCGCACGCCTGCAATCGCCGGACTGATTTCGCATCCGCTCCGCTATGCTGAAAGGAGCCGTTACGAGAAATCACGATCATGAAATTCGACACGCTTGCGGTGCACGCAGGTGCGGAACCGGATGCACAAACCGGCGCGCTCTCGCCGCCGATCCATCTTTCGACCACGTTCCGGCACGGACCGGCAGGCCAACTCGTTGACGATCTGGAATACCAGCGCGACGACCATCCGACGCAGCGCCGCCTGCAAGAGGCACTGGCCGCGCTGGAAGGCGGCGAACGCGCGCTGGCCTTTGCCTCGGGCATGGCCGCGGTCGCCGCGGTGCTGGACACGCTGCAACGCGGACAGCGGTGGCTGCTGGCCGATGATTGCTACGCGGGCACGCGCACGTTCGCCGCCGAAGTGCTGCCCGAGCGCGGCGTGGAGACGCTCACCGCCGATCTCACCGATCTCGATGCGGTGCGCGCCGCGTGCGCGGACGGCGTCGCGCTGCTGTGGGCCGAATCGCCCTCCAATCCGCGCATCCGCATCAGCGATCTGGCCGAGCTCGCCCGCATCGCGCACGCGCACGGCGCGCTGCTCGTCTGCGACAACACCTTCGCGACGCCGGTGCTGCAAAAACCGTTGCAACTGGGCGCCGATATCGTGATGCATTCGACCACCAAGTATTTCGGCGGCCATAGTGATGTCTTGGGCGGCGCACTGGTGTTCGCGCGAAACGATGATTTCGCCGGACGCATCGCGCAGCGGCGGTTGTTGAGCGGCGCGGTGCTCTCGCCTTTCAGCGCGTGGTTGACGCTGCGCGGCTGCCGCTCGCTGCCCGCGCGCATGCGCGTGCACTGCGCCAACGCCGCGCGCGTGGCGGAATTCCTGGGCGCGCATCCCACAATCGAAGCCGTGCACTATCCAGGTCTGCCGACGCATCCCGGCCACACGCTCGCGAAGAAACAGATGAGCGGTCATGAAGGCCTGTTCGGCGGCATGTTGAGCATTCAACTGCGCGGCGGCCGGGATGCGGCGCTGCGCGTCGCGGGCAATTTGAAGCTCTTCGTCAACGCCACCAGCCTCGGCGGTTGCGAATCGCTGGTCGAGCACCGTGCTTCGGTCGAAGGCACGCATTCGACTTCTCCGCAGAACCTGCTGCGGTTTTCGGTCGGGTTGGAAGATCCGGAAGATTTGATCGCCGACTTGCAGCAGGCACTCGAATGATCACGCCTTCTGGAATCGCGGCAGCGCGTCGCGCAGCAGGGCCAGACGTTCCAGCGGATCGGTCGATTCCAGCAGGCGTTGGCGTTCGTGCGCCAATAGCGGCAGCAATTCCGCCAACCGGAAACTGACCCAACCGGCGTCGTCGTAGCGTTCGCGTGGCGCTTCGCGCCACGGGCCGCCGGCTTGTTCGATCAGCCGCTCCAGAATGGTCGAGAGCAGAGCGAATTCCGGCGGCACTCCAATCGGCGCTTCATCCGGCCAGCAACGCACCTGCCCGTGTACCAGGCCGTTGTCGCGTACGCGCGAACGCAGCACGCGGAAGCGCGCGCCGCCCTCGACGGTGATGCCGAGCACGCCGTCGGGATGCGAATAGAAATCGGTGATGCGCGCCAACGTGCCGACCGCGGCAGGCAGCGCGGGCGCGCCGACTTCGCTGCCTTCCAGGATCAGGCACACGCCGAAGCACGCGTCGTTGCGCGCGCAGTCGCGCACCATTTCCAGGTAACGCGGCTCGAAGATGCGCAGGGACAGCGGCCCGCCGGGAAACAGCACGGTGGACAGCGGGAACAGCGGAATGTCTGCGCGGTTCACTTCGCCAGTTTAGCGCGCAGCGCTTCAACGAAACGCCGCGGCGCGCCTTCGAAGCCGCCGTTGGACATGAAGACCACGTGGTCGCCCGCGCGCGCGTTTTCCAGCAAGGCGGCGATCAGCGCGTCGACATCAGGCGCGGTGCTTGCGCGGCCTTGCAATGCGTCGGTTACGCGCCGTGCATCCCACGGCAATTCCGGCCGGTGCAGGAAGACGATGCGATCCGCGTCCTTCAAGGATGGCGCGAGGTCCGCCGCGTGCGCGCCCATGCGCATCGAATTCGACCGCGGTTCCAGCGCGACCACGATGCGCGCGTCGCCGACCCTCGCGCGCAGCCCGGCCAGCGTGGTCGCAATCGCGGTGGGGTGATGCGCGAAGTCGTCGTAGACGCGCACGCCTTCGATCTCCGCAATCAGTTCCATGCGGCGTTTGACGTTGGCGAACGTCGCGTAATGCGGCAGCAGCGACGCGGCATCGATGTCCGCGGCGTTCGCCGCGGCGAGCGCCGCCAGCGCGTTCATCACGTTGTGCCGGCCGAGCAGGTTCCAGCGCACTTCACCGACGTATTTGCCTCGTCGTGAAACTTCGAACGCGGAGCCATCGTCCGACAACAAGCGCGCGCGCCAGTCGCCTCGATCGATTCCGCAAGTCTCCACCGGCGTCCAGCAGCCCATCGCAAGCACTTCGGAAAGGCGTTCGTCTTCGGCATTGACGATCAGCCGGCCGTTGCCCGGCACCGTGCGCACGAGGTGATGGAACTGACGCTGGATCGCGGCCACGTCGGGAAAGATGTCGGCGTGGTCGTATTCCAGATTGTTGAGGATCGCGATCTGCGGCCGGTAGTGCACGAACTTCGAACGCTTGTCGAAGAAGGCGGTGTCGTATTCGTCGGCCTCGATGACGAATGGCCCGGCCGAAGACCGCGCGATTTCACCCTCTCCCGCTTGCGGGAGAGGGTGGCGCGCAGCGCCGGGTGAGGGAAACTCTCGCGAAGTCTCCCCCCTCGGCCCTTCGGGCATCTCCCCCCGCAAGCGGGGGGAGAAATTCGTGGAGATTCTCGCCGACACCCCGAAATT
>DATFCO010000261.1:0-12058 GCA_035253005.1 Rhodanobacteraceae bacterium | reverse complement strand
AGGCGCAGAACAATTTCGCCGAATACACCGCCAGCATCCTCTGCTGCTTCCGCCGCTTCAACCAGCGCATGCACAACAAGCTGTTCCTGGTGGACAACGAGGTCGGCATCACCGGCGGACGCAACTACGAAGACCGCTATTACGACTGGGATCCGCAACTGGATTTCCTCGACCGCGATGCGCTGATCGCGGGCCCCGCCGCGCAACAGATGGCGCAGAGTTTCGACATCTTCTGGGATCATCCGCGCGCGGTGCCGCTGACGCACCTGAAGGACGCCAACGCGCGCATCCTGGCGCACCCCTACGATTCGCCGCCGTGGGTGACCCCGGTGTACGGTGATCCCTCGCGCGTGGCACGGGTGCAGGCCGAGGCCGAGGACACCAGTTTCCTGCGCGAGCATTTCACCGACGGCAGCATGCAAGTCGGCCGCGTGGATTACTTCTACGACCTGCCCTCCAAGACCAAGGCCGTGCACGGACGCGACGCCAAGGAACTGACGCGCGATCTGATGCGTCTGCTGAGCGGCGCGCAACACGAAGTGGTATTGCAGACGCCTTACCTCGTGTTGACCAAGCGTGCCGGCGAAATCTTCGAATCGCTGCAAAAGAGACAACCGCCGGTGCACGTGCTGGTTTCGACGAATTCACTGGCTTCCACCGACGCGATGGGCGTGTACGCGTTGTCGTACAAGCACCGCAAGAAATTCCTGGTGGACTACGGTTTCGATCTGCACGAACTGAAACCGCACCCGCTCGACGCGCCATTGATGGTCGCCAACTATCTCGCGCTGACCGGCGAGAACGCCGCGGCGGCGATGGGCGGCAGGCGCGGCGCGGTACCGATCAATCCGGAGGATTTCGGCCCGCGGGTCAGTCTGCACGCCAAGTCGCTGGTGGTGGACGGCGATGTGGCGATGGTCGGCTCGCACAATTTCGATCCACGTTCGGCCGACTACAACACCGAGGCGGGCGTGATCGTGTACGACCCAAGTTTCGCCGCGGAGGTACGCGCCTCGATCGTCGCCGCGACCCAGCCGCAGAACTCGTGGCTGATCGCGCCGCGCGACCCGATCCCGGTGATCGGCGACGTCAGCAACGCGATCGGCGCGGTGTCGCGCCATCTGCCGATCTTCGATCTGTGGCCGTTCGATTACGCCACCAGCTACGAACTGAAACCCGGCTGCAACCCGCTGCCGCCGACCGATCCCAACTTCCTGAAGTGCTACAAATCGGTGGGCGATTTTCCGGAGGTCAATCTCTCCCTGACGGCGATCATCACGCGCTTCATTACCGCGTTTGGCGCAGGAGTGCAGGGGATCATGTGAAATGTGAGTGGTGAGTAGTGAGTAGAAAGAGCCGGAGCCTGGTTCATTCAACTCACAACTCACTACTCACAACTCACATTCTCTTTCACCTCATGCTGATTGGTCCGCGTCCTCCGCGGCATTGGCCGGGAAGCCCACCCGCAACGGCAGGTGGATGCAGAAGGATGTTCCTTCGTTCGGCGCGGAGCGCACTTCGATGCGGCCGCCATGGCGTTCGACGATTTCGCGGCACAACGTCAGCCCCAGGCCGGCAGCGCCATGCTTTTCGCCGACCTGTACGAACGGATCGAAGATCCGTTGCAACTGGTGCGGCGGGATGCCTTCGCCGCTGTCGCACACGCACAGGCGCAGCTCGTCGTTGGGATGATCGACCTGCAGCACGACTTCCACGTAGCCGCCCGGCGGCGTGTGCCGAAGCGCGTTGTCCAGCAGGTTGTCCAGCATACGCGCGCATTCGTTCTCGTCGAGTTGCAACTGCGGTGCGTCGCCTTCGATGCGTTCGCGCAATTCCACGCCCTGCCGCTGCGCGCGCGCGGAGAAACGGCGCAGCGCGGCACGCGCGGCTTGCGTCAGCGAGCAGGTGCTGCCCTGCGCACCGGCACCGCGGCGCAGGCGCGACAGATCCAGCAGGCTCTGCAGCAGACCGGTCAATCGTACGGTTTCCTCGCGCAAGGTCTCCATCAGCTCGCTCTCGCGGCTGGCGGGCGCAAATTGCGCGCGCTCGGCCAAGAGGTCCAGCGCCATGCGCAATCCGGTCAGCGGCGTGCGCAATTCGTGCGAGGCGCGCAACACGAATTCGTTGCGCTCGCGCGCGAAGCGCCTCTCCGCCGTGACGTCGCGCACCACCACCACTACTCCGGGCTGATTCTCCGACAGCGGAACGAAGCTGCACAGCAACTCGCGGTCGAGCGGCGGCTCGCCGATCACGAGTTCACGTGTGCTGCCGCCGGATGGGGAAGCGTTCTGCATCACCGCACGCACGCGTGCATCCAGATCGTCACGCTGCATCACCTCGTTCAGGGTTCGACCGAGTGCCGCGTCGGCGCGCACACCGAACTGGCGGGCGGCGATGGGATTGATCCGCTCAATACGCGCCTGTTCGTCCAGGATCACCAGTCCGTCGTCGATGCTGTTGAGCACGGTTTCGTTGCGGCGCTGCTCGGATACGATGCGCGCCATGTCCATCGCATGAAAAGCGGCCAGCGCCTCGGCCATCTCGTTGAAGCCGGCGCCCAGCGTGTTGCCTTCGCGATAGCGCGCGCCGCCCACGCGCACGTCGAAACGGCCGGCGGCGATCGAACGCGTGGCGCCGGCGATCCGTTCCAGTGGCTGCGCGATGGCGCTGGCTACCGCGATCACGCTGAGGAGGCCGGCGAAGATCAGCAAGCCACCAACGACCCACAGCAGTAGCTCCCAATGCCGGCCCAGATGCCCGTAATGATTGATCACGACGATGCCGGCAATGATGCCGCCTGCGGCCAACGCCAGGAACAGCCCGTGACTGAGCAGCATCGCGTGCTTGAGTCGCATCGGCATGAGATCCGATCCCTGGAGTGCTCCGGAGCGTGGTCAATGGGCGCGGCGCGCGACAGGCCGAGTGTACACGTCCATGCGCGCGGCGTGGCGCGCGCCGGGTTCGCAGAATATCGAGCGCAGCGGTTCTATTCCGGTACTAGACCCCGTAGCGCTTGCGCTTGCGGTACAACGTGGAGACGTCGATGCCCAGCGTTTGCGCCGCGTGTTCCAGCGTGTCGCTGCGCGCCAGCACGGCTTGGATGTGCACGCGCTCCAGGTCCTCCAGCGTCTGCGGCATGAAAGTGGAAACCGGCGCGGGCGCCACTCCGTCGCCCAGCGCCAGATGGCGCGCCTCGATCTGCGCCTCGTTGCAGAGGATCGAAGCCCGCTCGATCACGTTGCGCAATTCGCGCACGTTGCCCGGCCAGCCGTAACCCACGAGCGCGTTGCGCGCCGAGTCGCCGAAACCCCGCGCGATGCGCCCATGCTCGTGCACGAAGCCGGTAAGAAAACGTTCGGCCAGCGGCAGGATGTCCTCGGGACGCTCGCACAACGCAGGCAACCGCAGTGAAATCACGTTCAACCGGTACAACAGGTCTTCACGGAAGGCGCCGTCGGTCACTCGTTGCGCCAGATCGTGATTGGTCGCCGCGACCAGCCGCACGTCGGCGCGGCGCGTGACCGGATCGCCGACGCGTTCGTACTCGCGATCCTGCATGAAGCGCAACAGTTTCGGTTGCAAGTCCATCGGCACATCGCCGACTTCATCCAGGAACAGCGTGCCGCCGTCGGCCTGGCTGACGCGGCCGGGCGCGTTCTGCACCGCGCCGGTGAAGGCGCCGCGGCGGTGACCGAAGAGTTCGCTTTCGAACAGCGTGGGCGAAAGCGAAGGCGCGTTCACCGTAACGAACGGCCCGTTGGCGCGCTTGCTCCAGCGATGGATCGCGCGCGCCAGCATGCCCTTGCCGGTGCCGCTCTCGCCCAGCAGCAGCACCGTGACATCGGCGCTCGCCGCGCTGCGCGCCGTTTCCACCACCTGCCGCATCGCAGGCGAGCGGCTGGCCAGCGCGTCGTCGGCTTCATCCGCGCCGGCCGCGCGTTCGAGCTGCTCCAGCCGCAGTTCCATGCGCTGCGCGGAAATCTGGCGATCCACCGTCAGCCGCAGTTGTTCGCATGAGCACGGCTTCACCAGATAGTCCGACGCGCCCGCGCGCATGGCCTCGACCGCGTTATCGATCGAGGAATGCGCCGTCACCATCACCACCCGCAGCCACGGCGCGGCGGCGCGCAGCGCGGGTAGCAGTTCGATGCCGGAAGCGTTGCCGAGTTTCAGGTCCAGCAGGCAGACGTCGAACACGACGCGCTGCACCAGGTTTTCGGCCAGCTCGGCGCTTTCAGCGCAGGTGACGTCGCAACCGGCGTCCTCGAGACAATAGCGGAAGGTCTTGCGGATCGCGGCTTCGTCATCGACCAGCAGCACGCGCGCGCGGGATTGCGGTTTGGTCGGTTCGGTCGTCTCGCGGTTTTCCATTGTGTCGTCGCATTTTCATTGCGTTCGCCACGGCTCCCTGCCGCCTCATGCGACGCGTACTGCGCGGCGCTCCTGCACCGATCCGGCCCAAGCATGGCGAACCGCTCCCGCATCGACAGTGAACGGCCTCGGATGCGCCACGGCATCTACAAAGATCGCGGGCATTCTGCACGGACGGGCGTGAGGGTTATGCAAATCGCAAGACCGCGCGCGCGATCGCCGCGCTTAACTGCTTGTTGCGCAAAGCACGGCAGTGCGCGTGCGTATGGCATGGGTCTTGTAGCCCAGACAGTGCGGCGGGCGTGTCGCGAATTTGCAAGCCATTCCGCAAGCCAAGGTTGGCAAGCACAAGCAGGTCATCCCATTGCAATCATCCCCTGTTGCAATGGCATCCGAGCAGGGACGCAAGCTCGCACCGGAACCCCAGATTCGCGCACGCCCTCGCATCAAGCAATCCCGCCACGGAGCTCAGGCATGACCAGACAGTCTTCTTCACAACCCGCGCAGCGCAACACGCAGCGCGGCGAGCAATCGAATTCCCGTTCTTCCAGTCAGCGCAATGCGCAAGGCCGCCCAGACTCGGGGCGGAATCCATCGCCCGCGAAGCGCCGGCCCAGGGCCGAGGAAGAGGAATGACGCACGGCGCGTTCATGCACGATCCGGAGCCCGACTTCATGCCGCCTCCGCCCGAGCAACCGCTGCCGCCCGGCAAACAGCCCTACGGTCCGATGCCGGATCAGGATCCAGCGCCTCCGACGGGGCCGCATCATCTGCCGGAGGATCCGGTGATCCGGGAACAACGCGCCTTCCGCGCCTATGCCGGTCTGGAACGACTGGCGCTGCGCGCGCGCGTGGGACCATGGTGATGGACGCGTTGCTCAACCGCGATGTATTGCTGGGACGCTGTAGACAGTGCACCGCGTTGGCGCGGCACGTTTGGGCACAGTTGCGCGGCGATCCGCTGCTGGGCACGCGCAGCCACCGCGAATTTGCCTACGGCGCGGTGCAGGCGCATTACGGACGCAGCCGGGCGCTGATCGAATTGCGCGTGCGCGAACTCGAGCGCGGGATTTGAATCGCAGCAGTCCGAAGCGGCTTCGGGGTCAGGCCGCTGCCGGTCTTTCGGTCAGAGCCTGTTTCAGCATGCGCATGCGTTCGTGCGCCGCACGCGCAGCGGGCATGTACTGCCGCAATACCGCGCGCGCTTTCGCGGGTTCGACCGCGAGGATCGCCTGTTCCAGCGAATGCAGCAGGCGGTCCTCGGCTTCCTCCAGCTCGGCGACATAGATGCGATCGCTGTCTATGGCGAGCCGCGCACGCAGATCCGCGTAGAGCTTGTGCAGCGTGCCGTAGAAGGTGCCGCCCGCGCTGGGCTCTTCGCCTTTTTGCCGCAACCAGGCATGGATGTCTTCACAGAGCGCGCCACGGATGCGGCCGACCTCCTGCACCGCCACGCGCAAATCGTCATCCTGCATCTTCTCCGCGGCGTCGTGGTAGAAGGCGTTGCCGTCACGGCAGATCTGCGCAATTTCTTGCAGGGTCGGAATCAGGTTGGTCATGACACGCTCGCCTCGCGCCATGCCGAAGTGCGCGAGGCCCGACAGTAGTCCTCCACTCGCCCCTGCGCAATAGCCGCGTTGTCCCGCGATTGACGCTGCCGGGCGCGCTGGTTACGCTGGCGCGCTCGACCCCGACCTTGGCGAGGAAACGGACATGGCGCTGGATATCCAACTCAATCTGAGCGACGACGACCTCAGCCATTTCACGCAAGCCATGCGCGATGCGGAGGTCAAGGCGAAGGACCGCGATGGCAAGGAAATCATCGCCGACGCGCGCAAACTGCTCGCGGAGATCCAGAGCACATCCGTGCCTTCCTTCATCCGCGAGCGG
This sequence comes from Rhodanobacteraceae bacterium, assembly GCA_035253005.1. Taxonomy (GTDB): domain Bacteria; phylum Pseudomonadota; class Gammaproteobacteria; order Xanthomonadales; family Rhodanobacteraceae; genus 66-474. The sequence goes on along the minus strand of DATFCO010000261.1, from coordinate 5,797 downwards.
CTGGACACGGTCGAATCCATGATCGCGATGGCCAGCGACAGCGGCTTTGCCCTGCCGCCGGAAGATTGCCATCGCGTGCTGGCGGTGCTGGCGTACCTGGCCGATCCGGTGGATTTCATTCCCGACACGGTGCCGGCGCTGGGCTTCCTCGACGACGCGATCATGATCGAGCTGTGCCGCGAGGAGCTGCGCTTCGAAATCGAGGCGTACGAGGATTTCAGCGCGTGGCGCGAACAGGAAGCGAGCCGGCACGGTGTGGATCCCGCGACGTTGCCGTTGCAGCGGGTGGACTGGGCCGAAGCCAAGCGCCAACAGGAGATCGAGCGCATGCACCGCCGCCGCCGCGAGTCCTACATCAGCGGCGAATGGCGGCCGACGCTGTTTTCGGTGAGATAATTTTTCCCTTCTCCCTTCTCCCTTTGGGAGGAGGGGCGCAAAGCGCCGTCTTTTTTTACGCGTAGCGCCGGACGAGAGGTTCGGGTTTTGCGGATGCTTCCGCGAAATCGAACCCTCACCCCAACCTCTATCCCCCGACGGAAGAGGGGCTTTGTCACAGTTCCATTATCGCCACCACACCCATCCCACCCGCGGTGCAGATCGAAATCAATCCGCGGCCGGAACCGCGCTGCGCCAGCAATTTCGCAAGCATTGACACGATGCGCACGCCCGTCGCGGCGAAAGGGTGTCCGGTTGCGAGACTCGATCCGTGCACGTTGATCTTCGCCGGATCGATCGAACCCAGCGGCTGATCCTTGCCCAATCTTTGGCGGCAATAATCCGCCGATTCCCAAGCGCGCAACTGGCACAGCACCTGCGCGGCGAAGGCTTCGTGGATTTCGTAGTAATCGAAATCCTGCAGTTTCAATCCGGCGCGATCGAGCATGCGCGGCACGGCGATCGTCGGCGCCATCAGCAAGCCTTCGCCATGCACGTAATCGACCGCCGTGACTTCCGCGAACGTTAGATATGCCAGCACCGGCAGCCCGCGCTCGCGCGCCCAATCTTCGCTCGCCAGCAAGACCGCCGCCGCGCCGTCCGACAGTGCCGACGAATTGCCCGCCGTGAGCGTGCCGTTGCCCGAACTGCGGTCGAACGCGGGCTTCAGTTGCGAAAGTTTCTCCAGGCTGGTGTCGGGACGCAGCAGGTTGTCGCGCGTGGCTCCGCGGAACGGCACAACGAGGTCATCGAAGAATCCGGCATCGTAAGCCGCCGCCAGTTTGCGATGACTCTGCAGTGCCCACCCGTCCTGTTCGATGCGCGTGATCTTCCATTGCTTCGCCATCAGCTCGCAGTGCTCGCCCATCGACAAGCCCGTGCGCGGCTCGACCACGCCCGGCACCTGCGGCTTCAATTCGCGAAAGTGGAATCCGCGCGTGGCGGCACGCAACTTCTCACCGAAAGTCTTGGCGCGATTCAATTCCAGCAAACGTTGCTGCAAACGATCCGAATAGGTCAGCGGCACCTGACTGGTCGTATCGGAGCCGCCGGCGATGCCCGCTTCGATCTGCCCCGTCGCGATTTTCTGCGCGATCAGGATTGCGTTGTCGAGCGAAGTGCCGCAGGCGCGCGCGGTAGTGATGCCGGGCGTGGTCATCGCCAGTCCGGAAGACTGCGCCGCCTCGCGCGCGAGATTCCAGTCCGCCGGCTGCTTCATCACCGCGCCGAATGCGACCTCGCCCAGCTCGATGCCTTGCAGCCCGAATTTTTCGACCAGTGCGCCGAGCACCTTCACCGACATGCCCATATTGCCGAGGTCGGCATAGGCGGTGTCGCGCTTGCAGAACGGAATGCGCACGCCGCCCAGCACGGCGACACGGCGTTGTTGCGGGATCATGGCAATACTTCCTTGCTGCGGGAGTCTGCGTGCAGGCTACCTTTGAATTCCGTGGAAACAGGATAGATATCGGCCGCGAGCACGCTCGCTCCTACATCAACTTGATGAATGGGCGCGCGAACATTCGGTATGCCTCCTCTTCCATGCCAAGCGATTCATAGGTGCGCTGCGCGTGTTCGTTGTCGCGTTCGACGTACAAACGCAAGCCGATCACCTGCGGCGTGGTGCGCGCGCGGCGTTCCACTTCTGCATACAAGGCACGGAATATTCCGCTCCGACGCGCCTGCGGAACGACGTACACGCTCTGGAACCACCACCAGTCGCCGTTGCGCCAATCGCTCCACTCGAACGTGATCAGCAGACAGCCGACGTTTTCGCCATCGCGTTCGGCGATCAAATAGAAACCGCGCCGCGGATAATCGAACACCGCACGCGTGCCGCGCGTCAGCACGTCACGATCGAGCGTCTTGTGCTCGGTTTCCAGCGCCATTGCGGCGTTGCATTCGACGAGAAAGTCGATGTCGGCCGGAGTCGCGTCACGGATGTTGGTCGGCACGGAGGTGGTGAGTAGTGAGCGGTGAGCGGAAAAGCATAACAACAGTCGTCATTCCGGACGCGGCCCCGATTTCCGAATCCCGAACCCCGATTCCCTATTCCCGGCCTTTCCGCGAACTTCCCAACTTTCGCGTCAATGTATTGCGCCCCAGTCCCAACGCTGCTGCGGCCTTCTGGCGGTGGCCGCCGTGCGCTTCCAACGCGGCATCGAATAATGCGCGCTCGAAGCGTTCGCGCGCTTGCGCGTGCAGGCCGCTGCGTCCTTCCGACAACTGCCGTCGCGCCCATTCACGCAACGCCTCCTCCCATTGTTCGCCTTCCGGGTGTGCGCCGGATGCGGCAACAGTGTTCTGCACGTCCAGATCCTCGCGGCGAATTTGTGACCCCGGCGCGATGACCGCCAGCCGGTGGCAAAGATTTTCCAGTTGCCGCACGTTGCCGGGAAAATCTTTTTTCGCCAGCGCCTGCAACGCGCCCTGCGTGAAATGCTTGGCCGGCAGGCCGAATTCACGCGCGGTGATTTCCAGAAAATGTTTCGCGAGAAATGGAATGTCCTCGCGCCGCTCGCGCAGCGCCGGCAGATGGATGCGCACCACATCGAGACGGTGCAGCAGATCGGCACGGAATTCGCCGCGCACGACTTTCGCACCGAGGTCCTGATGCGTGGCCGCGATTACACGCACGTCGCTCTTGATCAGCTCGCGCCCACCGACGCGGTAGAACTCTCCGCCGGCCAGCACGCGCAATAGCCGGGTTTGCAGAACAAGCGGCATGTCGCCGATTTCATCCAGAAAAAGCGTGCCGCCTTGCGCCTGTTCGAAACGCCCGACCGTGCGGCGTTGCGCGCCGGTGAACGCGCCGGCCTCGTGGCCGAACAATTCCGATTCGAGCAATTCGGAAGGAATCGCCGCGGTGTTGAGCGCCACGAACGCACCGCGGCTGCGCGCGCTCTCGCGGTGCAGCGCGCGCGCGGCCAGTTCCTTGCCGGTGCCGGTCTCGCCTGTAATCAGCACGTTCAAATCGCTGGCCGCCACGCGGCCGATCAAGCGAAATACTTCGCGCATCGGCGCGCTGCTGCCGAGCAGCGCGGGTTCTTCGGGCGATACGGTTGCGCTCGATGCGGCGGGTGCGTTTTCCAGCGCCCGCTGCGCACTCGCGATCGCCTGCTGCAGGCCGAACGGCTTGGGCAGATAGTCGAATGCGCCGGCGCGGAACGCGGCGGCGGTGCTGCCGACGTCAGTCCAGGCGCTCATCACGATGACCGGCAACTGCGGATGCAGCGCTTTGGCCGCGCTCAGCAGATGCAAGCCGTCGGCTTGCGGCAAGCGCACGTCGGTCAACAGCAGTCCCGGCGATTCGCGTTGCAGCGCGCGTTGCGCGTTTTCGGCGCTGTCGAATTCGGTGATCGCGTGGCCGGCGTCGCGCAAGGCCGTGGCGAGCACGAAACGCACCGCGCGGTCGTCATCCACGATCCAGATGTCGCTCATCGCGCGGCTCCCGGATGCCTCGGCAGCACCAGCACGAAACACGTCGCGCCATTGCGCCGCTGATGATGCAGATCGCCGCCGTGTTCGCGCGCGATCTCGCGCGCCAACGCAAGCCCGAGCCCGCTGCCATTCGCTCGGCCGGACACCATCGGCTCGAACAACGTCGCCTCAATGTGCACCGGTACGCCTTCGCCATCGTCTTCGACTTCGATGCGGATCGCGGGAACGGGCTGGCCGCTCGCGTTGCGCAGTCCTGCCTCGGCGCGGCTGCGCAGCGCGATGCGCCGCGCATTCGCCTTGACCGCATTGCGCGCCAGATTCAACAAGGCTTGCAGCAGACGATCCGGATCCCCATGCAATGCCGGCAGGCTGGGATCGTAATCGCGTTGCACTTCGATATCGCGACGTTCCGCGATCAGCAATTGTGCGAGGTGTTCCAGCATGGCGTGCACGTTGATGGCTCGCGTTTGCAGGTCTCCGCGTGATCCGACCAACCGTTCGCTCAAATTCGCCAGACGCTGCGCTTCACTCTGGATCAAATCGGCGAGTTGCTGCTTCTGCGGATCGGCTTCGCGTTGACGCAGCAATTGCGCCGCACCGGAAATCGCCGCCAGCGGATTGCGCACTTCGTGAGCGAAACCGCGAAGGGACTCCGACAGCCGGGATGATGACTGCGTTGCGACAGCCGGGCGTGCTTCCAGCAGCACATGACCTTCGTTCGCGCTGATCAGGAAATCGAGCGCGCATTCCCTGCCTGGCACCGCGCAAAGCGTTACCGCATCGAGCCGCACGGCGCTTGCTTTTTCGAGCACGCGCCGGACCGCCGCTTCCAGCCGCACATCCGCATGCAGGATCGAAATGGGTTGCCCAAGCAACCGCCGCGCGCCGACGCCAGTCAGTTCGCAAAAAGCTGGATTGATGCGGGCGAATTCCAGCGTCTCATCCAGCACGGCCACGCCGGTGGCCAAGGCGTCGATGCCGGCCGGCTCGGCGAGCACACCAATCTGGTTCATTGCACCAGTTTAGTGCACCCCCGCTGCCGGCGCTTGCGGCTGTGCGGGCGGCACAGCTTTCCCTATCCGCATCAGCTTGCCTTGCAGGTTCCAGAGGATACGCAGATCGCCGGCATCGAGTTGCGGCTCGGTGCTGGCGCGGTAGTGGCGGTGATAAGCCACGATCGCGGCCGTGGGATCGCTCAAGTCGTAGCCGACCACTTTCAGCGCGACCATCGGATCGAAGCCGGGTGACGGATCGGGCAATGGACCTGCGTCGTACCACAGCCCGAAACCGTGCGCGGCCAGTTCGCTCCACGGAAACCACACGCCTGGATCGTCCTTGCGCGTCGGCGCGATGTCCGCGTGGCCGACGATGCTGGTGCGCGGAATGCCCAGCCGCGCGGTGATGTCGGTCAGCAGGCGCAGCAGCGAATCGATTTCGGGTTGCGCGAACGGTTCATTGCCGTTGTTGTCCAGCTCGATGCCGATCGAGCGCGAGTTGACGTCATCGGTCACGCCCCACTGCGAATCGCCGGCGTGCCAGGCGCGCTCATTTTCGGCGACCAGTTGGTAGATCGTGCCGTCCTTGCCGATCAGATAGTGCGCACTGACCGGTCCGCCGGAGTTGTGCGTGCGCAAGGTGTCCAGTGCTTCCTGCGCGCTGCCCTCCTGCGTGTAATGCAGCACGATCATGCTGGGCTGCCGCACGTTGTAGTTCTTCGACGGAACCCACACCGCCAATGGATTGCGCGGCGGCGCGGACACGCAGCCTGCGAGCAGGCACAACGCAAGACAGAGGAAAAGGCAATGGCGCATCGGCGTATTGAATGCATCTTCGCGTCCGCGCGCAAGTCCATGCGACGAATCGAGGCGGGACTTTACGGGCTCGCCCACATCCTCAGCAGGTTGTGATACGTGCCGATCAG
>DATFCO010000260.1:0-6880 GCA_035253005.1 Rhodanobacteraceae bacterium | reverse complement strand
CCAATCCCGATCGGCGACTTCGCGCAGGCGAATCACATCCGGCGAAAGTTGCGGCAACGCATGATGCAGCGCGTTCACCAGCGCAAGACGATCCGCATCGCCGTCGAACAGCGCATTCAACACCAGCGTTCGCCACAACGGTGTTTCGCCGACGCCGGGTTCGAAGATCGCGCGCTCGTCAGACGTTTCGGCATCGGCATCCAGCAATGTGATCGAGAGTGCGCCCAGTTCTTCCAGCGCGGCTTCGGCGCGCGGTTGCTGTCCGGCGGAAAGCTTCAGCGAGAGTTCGAGAAAAGCCACTCAATCTTCAGCCAGTGCGTGCGCATTGCGCTCCACGATCCACTCCTGCCGCCGGCGCAAGATGCGCATGCCACCGTACAGATAGTTGATGCTGAAGAGCAGCGTCAGCGCGATCAGCAGCAGGTGCCAGCGTTGCACCAGCATCGTCTGCGGAAATTCGTGCACCAGCCACCACGCGAAGGCCTGGAATGCCACGGCTGCCGGCATCATGAAACCGATGTTCACGCGCTGATCGTGGATGATGTCGGCCAGCAGCGCGCGTTCGGGCGGGCTGTCGAAATCCTCCTCCCGCTGCCGCACCAGATGCAGGTCGTAGCCGTACAAGCCCCACACCACCGCGGCGTACAGTGCGTTCAATGCGAACCAGTGTTCGGGATTCGAAACCTGACTCAAGCCCACCGCTTCGATCAGCGTCGCGGCGAAGTAGATGAAGGTGTGGCCGAACTCCAGCGGCCAGCCGATGAACGAGAGCGTGTGCACCAGCGAGCGCGACCAGAAGATCAGCACGGTCAGTAAACCCGTCGCGATGTACGGCCACACTTCCCATTGCAACCCGATCAGCGGTTGCACCGCGCTCGCCGCCAATACGCCGAGCGCCAGGCCCTGGATGATGCTGATCAGGGTCAGCTCGATGCCGATTACGGTATCGTGCAACTGGATGCGAACGGCCTGACGCCGGTTGCGCTGCTCGGAACTCCCGGACATGCCGTTACCTCCGAATCCGCGTCCCGCGCCGCATTCTAGGCCAGCGCGATGCCCTTCTCTTTCTGTTCCGCGATGCGCTTTTCGAGGTAATGGATATTCTGGCCGCCTTGCCGGAAGCCGCCGTCATTCATGATGCGCTGCTGCAGCGGGATGTTGGTCTTGACGCCGTCGATCACCATCTCGCCCAGCGCGATGCGCATGCGCGCCAGCGCGGTGGCGCGGTCGCGGCCGTGCACGATCAGCTTGCCGATCATCGAATCGTAATTGGGCGGAATCTTGTAGCCATCGTAGAGGTGCGTATCGATGCGCACGCCGGGACCGCCCGCGCCTTCGAAGCGTTTCACCGTACCGGGCGAGGGCATGAAGGTATCCGGGTCTTCCGAGTTGATGCGGCACTCGATCGCATGTCCCCTAATCTTGATGTCTTCCTGCCGCAGCGAGAGCTTCTCGCCGGCGGCGATCAGCAACTGCTCGCGTACCAGATCCACGCCGGTGATCAGTTCCGTCACCGGATGTTCGACCTGGATACGCGTATTCATCTCGATGAAATAGAAGCGGCCGTTCTCAAACAGAAATTCGAACGTGCCGGCGCCGCGATAGCCGATGCGCACGCAGGCTTCCACGCAGACCTTTCCGATCTCGGCTCGCTGCGCGGGCGTGATGCCCGGCGCGGGCGCCTCTTCCACCACTTTCTGATGGCGGCGCTGCATCGAGCAGTCGCGTTCGCCCAGATGGATCGCGTTGCCCTGGCCATCGGCCAGCACCTGGATTTCCACGTGACGCGGGTTCTCCAGGAATTTCTCCATGTACACCTGTGGATTGCCGAACGCCGCGCGCGCTTCCGCGCGCGTGGTGGCGATCGCGTTGCCGAGATGCGCTTCGGTGTGAACCACGCGCATGCCGCGGCCGCCGCCGCCGCCCGCGGCCTTGATGATCACGGGATATCCGATCTCGCGCGCGATCCGCATGCTTTCGTTGACGTCGTCACCCAGCGGGCCGCCCGAGCCCGGCACGCACGGCACACCCGCGGCCTTCATGGCCTTGATCGCTTCGACCTTGTCGCCCATCAGCCGGATCACCGGCGCGGTCGGACCGATGAAGACAAAGCCGGATTGCTCGACCGCTTCGGCAAAATCCGCGTTCTCCGACAGAAAGCCGTAGCCGGGATGGATCGCCGTGGCGTCCGTCACTTCCGCGGCGGCGATGATCGCCGGGATGTTCAAGTAACTCTGCGCCGCCGGCGCGGGACCGATGCACACCGCTTCATCCGCCATGCCGACGTGTTTCAAGTTTCGGTCGACGGTGGAATGCACCGCCACCGTCTTGATGCCCATGGTGTGGCAGGCGCGCAACACGCGCAGGGCGATCTCGCCGCGATTGGCGATCAGGACTTTGTCGAGCATGGCATCAACCGATCACGAACAACGGCTGATCGAATTCGACCGGTTGGCCGTTCTCGGCCACGATCGCCAGCACCGTGCCGGCCACATCGGCTTCGATCTGGTTGAACATCTTCATCGCTTCGATGATGCCCAGCGGATCGCCGGCCTTCACCTGCGAACCCATGCTGACGAAAGCCGGCGCGCCGGGCGACGCCGAGGCATAGAAGGTGCCGACCATCGGCGCACGCACCACGTGACCCGCCGGCAGGCCGCGTTCCGCGGCTGGCGCAACTTCGGTCGCGGAACTCGTTGGCGCAGTGGATTGTGGTGCCGGTGCCGCCGCACTCGCGGCGTTCGGTGCCTGTTGCACCAGCACCGTCGGTTGCGCCGCGCCCGGCGCGTGGCGCGAGAGTCGAACCGACTCCTCGCCCTCTTTAATTTCCAATTCGGAGAGGTTCGATTCTTCGAGCAGCTCTATCAGTTTTTTTATCTTGCGCAAGTCCATACAGGCCTCGTCGTCCGGCGAGCGGCGCGTTGAAGGTCAATGACTGACGGGAGTTGGATGCGGTTTGCGCAGCCGCGCGATCGCCGCTTCCAGGGCGTGGTGATAGCTCTCCGGCCCGAAACCGGCGATCACGCCGACGGCCAGATCGGAAAAATACGAATGCCGGCGAAACATCTCGCGCGCGTACGGATTGGACAGGTGCACCTCGATGAACGGGATGCCGACCGCCGACAAGGCATCCCGCAGCGCGACGCTGGTGTGGGTGAAAGCCGCGGGGTTGAACAGGATGAAAGCCGTTCCGTCGGAACGCGCCTGATGGATACGGCCGATCAGTTCGGCTTCGGCGTTCGACTGGAAGCTGGCAAGCTTGTGTCCCGCGGCTTGCGCCCGCGCCGTCAGTTGTGCGTCGATCTGAGCCAAGGTAAGCCGACCGTAAATGCCCGGCTCGCGCTCGCCGAGCAGGTTCAGGTTCGGACCGTGCAGCACGAGGACTTGGGCCACGGGATTCGCCGGCGAGCCGGCGAGCACCGGCGGTCGCGGAGTGTGGCGCGAATCCGGTTCGCTGTCCAGACGTTTAGTGTCAGATCAGCGCAGATCGAGGCGGATACGCACGCGTTTTAATGCGTCAGCCAGCTTGTCAGCTCATTGGCATCCAGCGGGCCCAGCTTGATGCGCTCGATGCGTCCATCCGGGCCGATCAGCACGCTGAAGGGCAGGGCGCCGACGGTATCGCCGAAGCGGAGCGTCGGTTCCGGATCGGCATCGATGGCGATCAGGATCGGATAATCCACGGGCGTGTGTTTCAGAAAATCGCGCACGGTCTGCGGCTGATCGAGCGCCACGCCGATGATGCGTACATTCGGATATCTCGATTGCGCGGCGGAAAGCGTCGGCATCTCCTTGCGACAAGGCGCGCACCAGGTCGCCCAGAAATTCAGCAGCACGGGTCGACCGCGCCATTGCGACAGCCGTTGCGGTTTGCCTTGCAGATCGGGCAACACCAGATCGTCGGCGCGGTCACCGATCTGCAGCGATGACTGCGCAGGAGTTGTCGCGGCAACGGGCGGCGCCGATGGCGTCTGTATCCGCCGCTGCAGCCACCAGCCTCCACACGCCGCGGCGGTGGCGAGGATCAGGATCGCCAGCGTGGCGCGGCGATCGATCATTGCGCCGCCGCAGTCAGCGAGCGCTGCAGGAAACCTGCGGTCAATACCGTCGGCAGCTTGCGGCCCGGGCTGCCATCGCGCGGAAACAGCACGTACACCGGCACGCCGGGGGAATCGTATTCCTTCAGGAAGGCGCTGATAGCAGGATCTTCGTGCGTCCAGTCGCCTTGCATGTACACGGTTCCCGTGCGGCGCAGGAGTTCGCGGAATGCGTTGGTGTCCAGCACGGCGTATTCGTTGGCCTTGCAGGTGACGCACCAGTCCGCGCTCATGTTCACGAACACCGGCACGTGCCGGGCCCGCAGTTGCGCCAGCCGCGCCGGGTCGTAGGGAAGCGCGGCGGTTTGCGAATGCGCCGGTGCGCCTGCTGCCGGCAATCGCGCGATCAATGCGATCGGCGCTATTGCGAGCAGCAATGGAATGATCGCGAGTCCGCGCAGCATCGCGCTTCCGTGCCCCGGACGGTTTCGTTCGAACCACCACAGCGCCATCGCTATCAGCACCATGGAAATCAGCGCCAGACCGGCCGCATCGACTCCACGCTGGTTGGCCACCACCCAAACCAGCCACACCGCGGACAGGTACATCGGAAAGGCGAGCAGTTGCTTCAACGTCTCCATCCAGCGGCCCGGGCGCGGCAACCAGCGGGCAAAGCGGGGGATGAAACCGATCAGGAGGAACGGCAACGCCAGTCCCAATCCGAGCATCAGAAACACCGGCAATGCCGCGACGCCGGGCGCGACGAAGGCATACGCCAGCGCCGTACCCATGAACGGAGCGGTGCACGGACTGGCGATCACCACGGCCAGCACGCCCGTAAAGAAATCGCCGGCAAGGCCGGGCCGCATCATCAACGCACTACCTGTCGAACCGATCCCCAGGCCGAGGCGCACGATGCCGGACAAGTTGAGTCCCAACACGAACAGCACGCACGCGAGCACCGCCACCACCAGCGGCTGCTGCAATTGCGTACCCCAGCCGAGCGCGTGCCCGGCGCTGCGCATTGCAAGGATGCAAAGACCGAGCGTGAGGAAACTCGCGAGCACACCGGCGGTGTAGGCCAGCGCATGCGTCCTCGTCCGCGCCGGGCTTTCCGCGCTTTCCAGCAGGCCGATCGCCTTGATCGCCAGCACGGGCAACACGCAAGGCATCAGGTTCAGGATCAAGCCGCCGACGAACGCCAGAACCAACGCCAGCGGCAAGTCGGAAAGTGCGGAGTGCAACGGCGGGGCGACCGTCGAATGCGTCGACTCCGGACCGCTGGACGAGAGGCTGGATTCGGCCGCCATCTGGGGCTGGAACCCGCGCGTGCCGCCACGTTGGACGCTGTCGGAATCGGGCAGGACGATGGCGCCGGCTTGCGAGCCGGCAAGCGGCACCGACAAAACCTGCGTGACGGGCGGATAACAGATTTTCGGATCGACCTCATGGCAGCCCTGGAACGTCACCGCGATCGGCAGATTCGCCGCCGTGCCGGAATACGGCACGCGCGCATCCAACGAGCCGTGATAGATCTCGACGTTTCCCAGATATGGATCGTGTTCCTTCAATCCGTCGGGCAAGCTCAATTCGCCTAAATGCATGGCCGCGTCTTTCGATTGCACCTGGATGCGACCGCGATAGAGGTAGTAGTGCGGCGCGATGTTCCAGTGCAGGCGCAAGACACCCGGGGAGGCGATGCGCGCGCTCAAGGCGAAGGCTTGGGTCGCCTGCAGCAGCTGACCGTTGCCGGATGCCGCGTCCTGCGCCACGCCGCACATGGGCCAAAGGGACGCCGCCAGCAGGAGTATTCGCAGCAGCTGAAAAACAAGGCTTCTCGGCAACATCGGTCGCAGGAATTCGGCAGCGCCGGAGATCAACGGACTATTGTCGCAAGACCGGCGGCGGCACCGCCACCTCACACGGTCTGCTCGCGCAACCAGTCCAGATACGGTACATGTCCGGCCGTGATCTCCAGCGCGATTAATTCCGGCACTTCGTAGGGATGCAGCTCGATCAGGCGCGTGCGCAAGGACTCGAGACGATCGCGCGTGCTCTTGATCAGCAGCAGCACCTCGCCGTCTTCGTGGATTTCACCGCACCAGCGATAGACCGAAGTCAGGCCGGGAACGCGATTGACGCAGGCGGCCAGCCGCCCCTCGACCAGCGCGCGTGAAATCTTTGCCGCCGTTTCGGAGTCAGGGCAGGTCGAAAGCAACAGCAGGGCGTCGGACATGATCAAGAGAATCGAGAATAGCGCAGCATAACCCTTGAATGTGTCGGAACCGGCCTCATCTGCTTTGCCGTTCGGCCGGCCTTGCGCGGGCCGGTTTTGTGCCTACAATTAGCACTCTCAAGCCCCGAGTGCTAACAGTCTGGAAGGGGCGTTCCAACCACTGAACAAGCTGGAGTCGCTATGAAGCTTCGTCCGTTGCACGACCGCGTGATCATCAAGCGCCTGGAGGCGGAAACCAAATCCGCCGGCGGCATCGTCATCCCCGATACGGCCACCGAGAAGCCGATCAAAGGCGAAGTCGTGGCCGTGGGCACCGGCAAGATCTTGGAAGACGGCAAGGTCCGTCCGCTGGCCGTGAAGGCCGGCGACAAAGTGCTGTTCGGCAAGTATTCCGGCACCGAGGTCAAGGTCGATGGCGAGGAACTGCTCGTCATGCGCGAAGAGGATCTTATGGCGATCATCGAGTCGTGAGCTTCGTGGAGCTCGCGCCAGCGTTGTTGCTGCGCCGGATTCGCGAATCCTCATTGACCTGAGTCAACTGCGGTTCGCTCACCGGCGCGCGCCTAGCTGGCGCATCGCCCACTCGCTCAGACCCTCGCCTTTCCCA
>DATFCO010000259.1:0-2505 GCA_035253005.1 Rhodanobacteraceae bacterium | reverse complement strand
CATCCGGCAGCGCGCGGCCCACGATCACGCTCATCGCGTAATCGAGGTAGCTCTGGCGCATCTCGTCTTCGATGTTGACGCGAATGATCTCGCTGGCGAGTTCGGCCATCGGGCGCTATTCCTGTGCTTTTCTCGTGGTTGGACGGCGCGTGTTCCGGGCCGGCGCGGCGCTCCGGAAACAGACGCGCAAGTGTACCACATCGGCCCTGTTTTCAGGGCGAAAAAGTCTTGAAAATATGCGGGCTTACGCGGTCTTTTTGGACTCTTCCGCGGCGGCTTTGCGGCGCCTCGGAAATGCCCATTGGCGGGCGCCCATGAAGTTCACCAGCGAGCCCGGCAGGGAACCTGCCGCCACCGCGATCGAAGGCCAGCGGTGCACGAAATCGGAATAGAAAACCACCAGCGCATAGGTCGCGTAGTTGAGCGCGAAGCCCAGCGACATCGCGGTCATGTAGCGCGTCCATTCGCCGAACAGCGTATGCCCGCCACGATCCGGAAAGGTGTAGCGGCGGTTGAACAGCCATGTCGAACACGCGGCGCAGAAGAACGAAAATAGACGCGCGACGTACGGATTGGCGTCGGCCTTGCTGACCAGCAATTGCACGATGCCGGCATCGACGACGAAGCCGATCGCGCCGCCCACTCCGAACCAGAAGAGCTGTCGGGGAATGCGCCGCCACATGTCAGCGCGCGCCCGTGCCGAATTGAGCGCGCATCTTTTCCGTGTCCGGCTTCTCGATCACGCCGCGCTCTGTAACGATGGCATCGATCAGCTCGCGCGGCGTGACATCGAAAACGGGATTCCACGCCTGCGCGCCTTCGGCTACCGTGCGGGAACCATTGTGCGACAGAAGTTCGGCAGGATCACGCAATTCGATTTCGATGGCGTGGCCATCCGGCGTGTTCATGTCGATGGTGGAAGACGGCGCCACCACCATGAACTTCACGCCGTGATGCTTCGCTGAAATCGCAAGCTGGTAAGTGCCGATCTTGTTGGCCGTGTCGCCGTTCGCCGCGATGCGATCCGCGCCGACGATTACCCAGCGCACCTCGCCGTGTTTCATCAAGTGCGATGCGGCCGCATCGGCGATCAGCGTGGCCGGGATGCCGTCGCGCGCCAGTTCCCACATCGTCAGCCGCGCGCCCTGCAACCATGGCCGCGTCTCGCCGGCGTACACCTGCGCGATGCGATTCTGCTCGATGCCGGCGCGTATCACGCCGAGCGCCGTGCCGTAACCCGCCGTGGCCAGCGAGCCGGTGTTGCAGTGTGTGAGCACCGCGCTGCCGGGTTCGATCAGCGCCGCGCCCAGCTCGCCCATGCAGCGATTGGCGGCAAGATCTTCTTTCTGGATTCTCTGCGCTTCGTCCGCGAGCGCCTGCGCGTCGGCGCCTGCATGGATGCTCACACGCATGCGATCCAGCGCCCACATCAGGTTGACCGCAGTCGGTCGAGCTGCGCGCAACGTCGCGAGTGCAGTGTCGAGATCGTCGCCGCGCTGCGCGGCCAGCACCACGCCCCACGCCGCGGCGATGCCGATCGCCGGCGCACCGCGCACCACCAGATCGCGGATGGCTTGCGCGACTTCTTTCGCGCTGCGGCACTCGATCCAGCTTTCCTCGAGCGGCAACTTGCGTTGATCCAGCAAGCGCAAATGGTCGTCGCGCCATTGAACCGCGCGGATGGTGTCGCGACTGGAATCCGACTGCACTTCAGGAAGACGATCCATTGCGGCGCTGGTCTTCGGTATTCGCAATTAGCCTAGCACGTAGAACTGCGCGGTCCGTTTACCACGGCTGCCAACCCGCGCCGGTCAATGCATATCGGTCCGCCGCACGCTCGAACGGATTGCGCGCGGAAATGCCGCCGCAGAGGAAATACAGCGGCAGGAACAGCGGTCCGAACAGCAAGTATTGAAAGACGTGCGCGCGTTCGTGATCGCCGAGACGCACGCATTGCGTGCGCGGCGCCATGCCGCAACGCGCGGCGTAGGTTCGGCAAACGGTATCGAGATGTTCGCCGCCATGCAGGATCACGCAGCCCAGCACCAGCGCGCCACGTGCCTTCGGCGCGCGCTTGAATGCGATCGCGCCTTCTGCGAAATGCAACCGCGCACCGAACGGCAACAAGAGCAAACCGGCGAGCAATCCGATCAGCGTGTTCGGCAGAGTCCAGACGATTCCCAACGAGATCAGCGCGATGCGCACGGGAAATCCGACACGCAGCGAGGCGCTTACGGTTCTTCCGGAACCAGAATCCAGAGGATGACGTAAACCAGAATGCCGGGAAAGGCGACGGAGAAGATCGATACCAGCACGTAGATGAGGCGCAGCAATGTCGGATCGAGACCGAAATACTCGGCCAGACCGCCGACCACACCGGCGATCATGCGGTTGTGGCGAGAGCGGCGAAGCGGCGGATGCGTGCTCATCGACTAATACTCCGTTCGCCCTGAGCGTAGGCGCGCAGCGCCGGAGTCGAAGGGCATCTTCGTCTAGTGTGCTTCG
>DATFCO010000258.1:0-2995 GCA_035253005.1 Rhodanobacteraceae bacterium | reverse complement strand
TTTCATGCTGACCCGGCACCATCATCACCACCATCACGCGCACGGCGCGGCGGCGGGGGTGTGCGGCTGAGTTAGCCAAAACACGAGATTCAAGCCCGCTGCAGCGCAGAGCTCAGCGGGCTTTTTGTTTTTGCGAATCTTTCACCACGGAGGCACGGAGACGCGGAGAAGAAATCGAATCATCGGGTGATCGGACGATTGAACTAAGTTCACAGTTTTTGGAACCAAGATCGTCCGATAAATCCCTGTGGCTCCGTGTCTCCGTGGTGATTTGATTTACAGGAAAAGAACATGAAAATTGATTTCGAGAAAATGCAAGGTTTGGTTCCGGCGATTATGCAGGATTCGAGCAATGGCGACGTCCTCATGCTGGGATTCATGAATCGTGAGGCGTGGGAGCGGACTCAAACGCTGGGGTATGTGACGTTTTACAGTCGTACGCGCAACGAACTTTGGACTAAGGGCGAAACGTCAGGCAATCGACTGAAGGTGATTTCTGCCTCTACCGATTGCGATCGCGACTCGCTGTTGCTTCAGGTTGAAGTCGAAGGTGCCGGCGTGGTGTGCCACGAGGGGACGCGGTCATGCTTTACCAAAGTTCTTGTTGGTTCGGGCGCGGCCGCAACGGAGATCGCGAAATGAAAATCCGCCTCGGAATTCCGAAAGGCAGCTTGCAGGAAGCGACACTGCAGCTATTTGCCCAGGCCGGCTTGCCGATCCACACCAATTCCCGCTCGTATTTCGCTTCGACCGGAGATCCGGAAATTGAGTGCATGCTGATTCGTGCACAGGAGATGGCCCGCTATGTAGAGCATGGCGCACTCGACGCGGGGCTTACCGGGCTTGACTGGGTGGTTGAGAGCGGACTGGAAGTGGTAACAGTTTCTGATTTGATTTATGCAAAGCAGAGCCGCGGGAAAGTTCGCTGGGTGCTCGCGGTTCCGGAGAGTTCCTCATACGAGAAAGCCGAGGACCTAAACGGATGCATCATCGCAACCGAACTCGTGAATGTCACAAAGAGCTACTTCGTGTCTCGCGACGTGAATGTGCGGGTCGAGTTTTCCTGGGGAGCGACCGAAGTAAAGCCACCCATGCTCGCCGACGCCATTGTCGAAGTCACCGAGACTGGCAGTTCGCTTCGCGCCAACCACCTGCGCATTATGGATACGGTGCTGGAAAGCAATACTCAGATCATCGCGAATAAAAGCGCATGGGCGGATTGCGAGAAAAGGCGCAAAATCGAAAATCTTTCGCTGATGCTCCGCGGGGCGATGGAAGCTAAAGATCGCGTCGGCCTCATGCTGAACGTCCGCAAAGCAGATTTGGAGCGCGTGCTGGGCGTTCTTCCCGCACTGAAACGTCCGACCATATCAACACTCAGTGATCCTGAATGGCTGGCAGTGAACACCGTGATTGAAGAATCGCAGGCGTGGCAGGTGATTCCGCGGCTGAAAGAAGCAAACGCCCAAGGCATAGTTGAATATCCGCTCAATAAGGTGGTCATGTAATGCGGATACTCGAGGGCAACGCGGCCGACGCGTACGTGACGGAGTTACAGAGACGCGGCTCGAAGCTCGATTCTGTCGAACCAGCAGTGCGGCGGATCATTGACGATGTCCGCACAAATGGCGACCGCGCCCTGCTGAAGTATGCTCGCGAATTCGACGGCCTCACGCCGGACCAGGAATTGCGTGTCAGCGCATCCGAACTGAAGGCTGCGTGGAATTGTGCTCCGGCCGCGCTTCGAGCTTCGCTTCGCACAGCAGCGAAAAACATCCGGCAATTTTGCCAGTGGCAGAAGCCAAGAGAGTGGAAGCGGTCTCGTGACGGAATCATTTTGGGGCAGCTTGTCCGTCCGCTTGACTCGGTCGGGTGCTACGTTCCGGGAGGCAGGTTCCCACTTGTCTCCACTCTGCTCATGACGGTGATCCCTGCGCAGGTTGCAGGGGTCGAGAACATTCGCGTCGTTTCGCCTCGGCCAAGCTCCGAAGTGCTGACGGCAGCGGCAATGCTCGGTGTTAGCGAGTTCTACCGGGCGGGCGGCGCTCAGGCCGTCGCAGCATTAACGTACGGAACCGAAACTATTCCGCGCGTGGACAAGATCGTTGGTCCGGGAAATTTGTACGTGACGACCGCGAAAAAGCTGGTCTCATTCGATTGTGCGATAGACATGCTGGCGGGGCCGACTGAGGTCGTGATCGTCAGCTCAAAAGGGAATCCTCGTTTCATTGCTGCTGATTTGGTGGCGCAGGCTGAGCATGATCCGGAAACTCTGGCAGTTTTTGTTACCACTTCAAAGAAGTTGGCGAGTCGGGTGATAGATCAACTGAGTAACGACTGGCGGGGACGACAGTCGCCGCGAATCATAAATGACAACGCGCGAAAGTCTCTGGATATGCGAGGTGCCGCGCTGGTTGCGAGTTCGCGAGAACAAGCATTCGAGTGGGCGAATCGTATCGCACCGGAGCACATCACGGTTGAAAAGAAAGACGTGCCACTGATCCGCAACGCTGGTTCTGCTTTCATCGGAGACTACTCAGCGCAGGCTGCGGGCGACTACGCTTCCGGTCCCAATCATGTGCTCCCGACCGCAGGGGCGGCGCGTTTCCGTGGCGGCCTCAGCGTGATGGACTTTGTGAAGCTTATTTCCGTTCAGGAACTTTCATCGAAGGGGCTGCGAAAGCTTGCCGGCACCATCGTTCAGTTGGCGGAGACCGAAGGCCTGCTAGCGCATGCGGAATCAATTCGCGTGAGGTGCGCCGGTGCTTAAAGCGCGGGAAGCGGTCCGCAAATTGAAGGAGTACCATCCGCCGCTCGGGAACCGGGAAGGTCTGCGCCTGGACTTCAACGAGAACACCGCTGGATGCTCGCCACGTGTGTTGCAGCGCCTTCGCGACTTGAATGGCGAGACTCTCGCACGCTATCCGGAACGTGAGCCGGGAGAGCGGATTGTCGCTGGGCACCTTAAAGTGTCTCCTGAAGAGCTGCTCCTAAC